>NZ_JBFAWH010000008.1:10656-290513 GCF_040680235.1 Streptomyces sp. NPDC052101 | reverse complement strand
TGCATGACATCGGCAAGAACCTGGTCGACATCATTCTGTCGAACAATGGCTACAACGTGGTCAATCTGGGGATCAAGCAGCCGGTGTCGGCGATCCTGGAGGCGGCGGAGGAGCACCGGGCCGATGTGATCGGTATGTCGGGGCTGCTGGTGAAGTCCACGGTGATCATGAAGGAGAACCTGGAGGAGCTGAACCAGCGCGGCCTGGCGGCCCGTTTCCCGGTGATCCTGGGCGGTGCCGCGCTGACCCGGGCGTATGTGGAGCAGGACCTGCACGAGATCTACGAGGGCGAGGTCCGCTACGCCCGTGACGCTTTCGAGGGCCTGCGTCTGATGGACGCGCTGATCGGCGTCAAGCGTGGTGTGCCGGGCGCGAAGCTGCCCGAGCTGAAGCAGCGCCGGGTGCGGGCCGCGGCCGCCGTCGAGGTCGAGGAACGCCCGGAGGAGGGGCACGTCCGCTCCGACGTGGCGATCGACAACCCGGTGCCGGTCCCGCCGTTCTGGGACACCCGGATCGTCAAGGGCATCCAGCTCAAGGAGTACGCCTCCTGGCTGGACGAGGGCGCGCTGTTCAAGGGCCAGTGGGGGCTGAAGCAGGCCCGCACCGGCGAGGGACCCTCGTACGAGGAGCTGGCCGAGAGCGAGGGCCGCCCGCGCCTGCGCGGCCTGCTGGACCGGCTGCAGACGGAGAACCTGCTGGAAGCGGCGGTCGTCCACGGCTACTTCCCCTGTGTCTCCAAGGACGATGACTTGATCATCCTGGACGAACAGGGCAACGAGCGCACCCGGTTCACCTTCCCGCGCCAGCGCCGCGGCCGCCGGCTGTGCCTGGCCGACTTCTTCCGCCCGGAGGAGTCGGGGGAGACGGACGTCGTCGGGCTGCAGGTGGTGACCGTCGGCTCGCGCATCGGCGAGGAGACCGCGAAGCTCTTCGAGGCCAACGCCTACCGCGACTACCTCGAACTGCACGGCCTGTCCGTCCAGTTGGCCGAGGCACTCGCCGAGTACTGGCACGCGCGCGTCCGCGCCGAACTCGGCTTCGGGGCCGAGGACCCGGCCGACATCGAGGACATGTTCGCTCTGAAGTACCGGGGCGCCCGCTTCTCCCTCGGCTACGGCGCCTGCCCGAATCTGGAGGACCGCGCCAAGATCGCCGACCTGCTGCGGCCGGAGCGGATCGGCGTCCACCTGTCCGAGGAGTTCCAGCTGCACCCAGAGCAGTCCACGGACGCGATCGTGATTCACCACCCGGAGGCCAAGTACTTCAACGCCCGCTGAGCCCTCCGGGGGTTCGGCCGGGGCGCCCACCGTCGGAGGAGCGGCGGGCCGTGCGCGTGTTCGGGTGTGTGGGCGCCGGTCGCGCCCACGCGGCGGAGCCGCATATCGGCAGAGCCCCGCGCCCCTGGCGGGTTGCTACGGGCATGACCATGGCCCTCTGGCCTGCGCCGGGGTGTTTTTCGGTGTACCCGCTGGGTCGCGTGATAAACGAGGGCGCTTCGGGCGCTGGGGACGTACACTTGTCGGCCCACTGCAGGCCGGTTCCCTGTCCGGGAACCGGCCTGATCGTCCCTCAAGGAGGTGCGCCCGGATGACCAGCACGGTCCCCGCGCTCGGAACCCGTACGGCCGAAGGCTCAGCGCTGCAGGCGGTGCTCCTCGACATGGACGGCACCCTGGTGGACACCGAGGGCTTCTGGTGGGACGTCGAGGTCGAGATCTTCGCCGGCCTCGGCCACACCCTGGACGAATCCTGGCGGCACATCGTGGTCGGCGGGCCCATGACCCGCAGCGCCGGCTTCCTCATCGAGGCCACCGGCGCCGACATCACCCTGGACGAACTCACCTTGCTGCTCAACGAGGGCTTCGAGGGCCGGATCGACCACGCCCTGCCGCTGATGCCGGGCGCCGCCCGCCTGCTCGCCGAACTCCACGAGCACGGCATCCCCACGGCCCTCGTCTCGGCCTCCCACCGGCGCATCATCGACCGTGTGCTGAAGATTCTCGGCACGCACCACTTCGCCCTCTCCATCGCCGGTGACGAGGTCTCACGCACCAAGCCCTTTCCCGACCCCTATCTGCTGGCCGCCGCCGGGCTCGGCGCACAGCCCGGCAGATGCGCGGTGGTCGAGGACACCGCGACCGGTGTCGCCGCCGCCGAGGCCGCGGGCTGCCGCGTGGTCGCCGTGCCCTCCGTCGCCCCCATCACCCCGGCCGAGCGACGCACCGTGGTCACCTCTCTGGAAGAGGTCGACCTGGCATTTCTGCGCGGCCTCATGACGGAAATGCCCTAGCTGTTCACCCAGCGTGAAAAGTCCATTGGCCGGGTTGGACAAATTTCCGGGGAAGTACACCCACGTGGAATTCCGGCCCGGTCGTCCGGCCGAATTCCACTGACTCGCCGCACAGTTGGAAGTGTGACGTTCGCCACCTTTGCGGCCCTCGACAGTCAGGGTCAGGTGTGCTGAACGACCCTGTTCGGGCCGGATCGGCGGGTCTTTGTGTCCCGATTGATGGGAGGCTGCACTAATCCTGCCGCTGTCGGGTTTTCGGTGTGTCCGCACCCGGTTCCACTGCGTGATGAGGGGTCAACTCGCACGGCCGTGAACCCCCCAGCGGGCGCGGACTAATCTCATCGCGAGAACATCGCCGCAACCCCCCGCGATCCGCCGCACCACCCATGCATGTCGGATACACGGACCCGAACAGCTCTGGAGAAACCCCCGCATGAACCGCAAGACTTTGGTGCTGCCGGCGGTGGCCGGCCTGCTCACCCCGGTCCTCGCCGCGTGCGGCGGGTCCGGCAGCGGGAGCAAGGGCGGCGACGCCATCGTCGTCGGCACCACGGACCGGTTCACCGCCACCACCGACGCCCCGGCGCCCCTCGACCCGGCCTACGCCTACGACGTCGGCACCTGGAACATCCTGCGCCAGAGCGTGCAGACCCTGATGACCCAGCCCAAGGGCGAGGGCGACCCCGTCGCGGACGCCGCCGAGAGCTGCTCCTTCACCGACAGCGGCAGTGAGCGCTACGCCTGCAAGCTCCGCGACGGCCTGAAGTTCGCCAGCGGCGACCCGGTCACCGCCCAGGACGTCAAGTTCTCCATCGAGCGTGCCCTGCGCATCAAGTCGAGCAGCGGTGTGGCCTCCCTGCTGAACACCATCGACACCATCGAGACGCAGGGCGACCACGAGGTCATCTTCCACCTGAAGACGGCCGACGCCACCTTCCCGTACAAGCTGTCCACTCCGGTCGCGGGCATCATCAACCCGAAGGACTACGACAAGGACAAGCTGCGCAACGGCTTCGACATCGACGGCTCCGGTCCGTACACCTTCCACGCCGACGTCAGCGGCAACGCGATCACCACCGCCACCTTCACCAAGAACCCCAACTACAAGGGCTACTTCAAGGTGAACAACAACAAGGTCGCGCTGCGCTCCTTCTCCGACGCCGACGCCATGAGCGCCGCCATCGACAAGGGTGACATCGACGTCATGAGCCGCACCATGTCGCCCTCCCAGATCCAGAAGCTGGACGCCGGCGGCGACGACAAGGTCGACCTCGTCGACATGCCCGGCCTGGAAATCCGCTACCTGGCCTTCAACACCAACGCGGCCAGCGTGAAGTCCAAGGCCGTACGCCAGGCCATGGCCCAGATCGTCGACCGAGGCGCACTGGTCGGCAAGGTCTACGGCACCCAGGCCGAAGCGCTGTACTCGCTGGTCCCGGCCACGGTCACCGGCCACTCCAACTCGTTCTTCAACAAGTACGGCAACCCCAGCGTCGACAAGGCCAAGAGCCTGCTCAGCAAGGCCGGCATCACCACCCCGGTGAAGCTGACCCTGCACTACACCACCGACCACTACGGCTCCGCCACGAAGAAGGAGTTCGAGGTCCTGCAGCAGCAGCTCAACGACAGCGGCCTGTTCGACACCTCCATCCAGGGCCACACCTGGGAGACCTTCCGGCCCGCCGAGCAGAAGGGCCAGTACGACGTCTACGGCATGGGCTGGTTCCCCGACTTCCCCGACGCCGACAACTTCCTGGCACCCTTCCTCGACAAGGACAACTTCCTCGGCTCGCCGTACTCCAACCCCACCATCCAGCACACCCTGATCCCGGAGTCCCGCCGCGAGGCCGACCGGCTCGCCGCCGCCAAGAGCCTCACCGCGATCCAGGACACCGTCGCCGAGGACGTTCCGGTCCTGCCCCTGTGGCAGGGCAAGCAGTACGTCGCCGCGCGGGACGACATCACCGGTGTCGCCTACGCCCTCAACTCCTCCTCGACGCTTCAGCTGTGGGAGCTCGGCCGCGGTGTGAGCGGCTGACGGCTCTCTCATCCGGGGGCCAGGGACGGCTGCCCCGGTAACCCGGGGCCAGGACGGCGGCCCCGGGGTGACGAACCGACGAATAAGGCACACGCGAGTGAATATGCGTAACCAGTGGCCAGTCCTGCCCATCGTGGCGGGGCTGGCCTCCGGCCTGTTGACCGGCTGTGGCTCGGAGAGCGGTGGTTCCGGGGGGACCGGCTCTTCCGTGGTGATGGGGATGTCCGACGACGTCCTCGCCACGGACCCGGCATCCGGCTACGACCCCGGCTCCTGGCTGTTGTTCGACAACGTCTTCCAGTCGCTGCTCAGCTTCCCCAAGGGCGCGACCGAACCCCAGCCCGAACTGGCCAAGGCCTGCTCCTTCACCGACACCCGGGCCACGGTCTTCAAGTGCGAACTGAAGGACGGCCTGAAATTCAGCAACGGTGACGCCCTCACCTCGAAGGACGTGAAGTTCTCCTTCGACCGCATGCTGAAGATCAACGACGCGGCCGGGCCCGCCATCATGTTCCCGATGCTCGGCAGCATCGACACTCCCGACGCGAAGACCGTGGTCTTCCACCTGAAGTCCTCCGACGCCACCTTCCCGAGCAAGATCGCCTCCGGCGCCGGCTCCATCGTGGACCACAGCCAGTACGACGCGAACGGCCTGCGCACCGACCAGAAGGCCGTCGGCTCCGGCCCCTACAAACTGGACTCCTTCGACAAGGACCAGGCGGTCTTCTCCGTCAACGGCAACTACAAGGGCACCGCCAAGGTCAAGAACTCCGGCGTCACCCTGAAGTTCTTCCACGGCGACCGCACCGCCCTGAAGAAGTCCCTCCTCGACGGCCACATCGACATCGCCTACCGAGGCCTGTCCGCCTCCGACATCGCCGGCCTCGACCAGCAGGGCGGCAACAAGGGCGTCGACGTCATCGAGGGCACCAGCGCCGAAGTCCAGCACCTGGTCTTCAACATGAAGGACCCGGTCGCCGGAAAGCTCGGCGTCCGCAAGGCCATGGCCTACCTCATCGACCGCGACGCCCTCATCAAGAACGTCTACCAGGGCACCGCCACCCCGCTGTACTCGATCATCCCTGCGGGCATCGTCGGCCACAACACGGCCTTCTTCGACACCTACGGCGCCCGCCCCTCCCGCGCCAAGGCCGCCGAGGTGCTGCGCACCGTCGGCATCACCGGCAAGGTCAAGCTCACCCTGTGGTCCACGCCGTCGCGCTACGGCCCCGCCACCGACGAGGAGCTGAAGGCCATAGCCGGCCAGCTCAACGACAGCGGCCTGTTCGAAGCCGACGTCAAGTCCGTCGGCTTCGACCAGTACGAGAAGGACATCGCCGCCGGCAAGTACGGCGTCTATGTCAAGGGCTGGGTGCCCGACTACCCGGACGCGGACAACTTCACCGCGCCCTTCTTCGGCAAGGGCAACGTGCTGGACAACAACTACGACAACCGCACCATCACCGGCTCGCTCATCCCCGGCACCGCCGCACAGAGCGACCGCGCCGCCACCGACAAGGACTTCGGCCGGCTGCAGAACATCGTCGCCACCGAACTGCCCGTCCTGCCGGTCTGGCAGGCCAAGCAGTACGCGGTCGTCCGCGACGGCGTCTACGGCCTGGAGTACTGCCTGGACGCCTCCACGGTGTTCCGCTTCTGGGAACTCAGCAAGAGCTGACACCCGTTGACCCTGTCGACGCGAAGGGCGCCCTTCCCCGCACGGGAGGGGCGCCCTTCGGCGTCGTACCGGACCGTCCGCTCACTGGGCGCCGGGACGCACCAGGCCGCTCTCGTACGCGTACACCGCCGCCTGCACCCGGTCCCTGAGGCCCAGCTTGGTCAGCACATGCCCCACATGCGTCTTCACCGTCGTCTCGCTGACGAACAGATCGGCCGCGATCTCCGCGTTCGACAGACCACGCGCCACCAGCTTCAGCACCTCCACCTCACGGTCGGTGAGGGTGTTCAGCGTGTCCGGCACCGGCTCCTCGCCCGAGGGCAGATGCGTGGCGTACTTGTCCAGCAGCCGGCGCGTGATGCTCGGCGCCAGCATCGCCTCACCCGCCGCCACCACACGGATCGCCTGCACCAGCTCGTTGGCGGGTGCGTCCTTCAGCAGAAAGCCGCTGGCGCCGGCACGCAGCGCCTCCACCACGTACTCGTCCAGATCGAACGTGGTCAGCACCAGCACCTTCGCCGGCCCGGACCGGTCGGGACCGGTGATCTGCCGGGTCGCCTCCACCCCGTCCATCCGCGGCATACGGATATCCATCAACACCACGTCCGGCTGCAGGACCCGCACCTGGTCGAGGGCCTGCAGACCGTCACCGGCCTCGCCCACGACCGCGATGTCCTGCTCGGCCTCCAGGATCATCCGGAAACCCGTCCGCAGCAGGGGCTGGTCGTCGACCAGTAGGACACGGATGGCCACGTGACACTCCTTCGCTAGTCCGGCCCCATTCTGCCCTGCGGCACGGCTGCGGACTCGGCCGCCCTCACCGGCAACGGATACGGCGGGGGAGTGCCGCCGAACTCCGGGCAGTGCGCCTGGTGGTCGCACCAGCCGCACAGCTTCGTCGGGCGCGGCCGCCACTCACCCGTCTCCGTGGCCTGCCTGATGGCGTCCCACAACGCGTGCAGCTTGCGCTCGACCCGTTCGAGATCGGCGAGGACCGGGTCGTACGTCAGCACATCCCCGCTGCCGAGATAGACGAGCTGGAGCCGCCGCGGCACGACCCCCTTCAACCGCCACACCACCAGGGCGTAGAACTTCATCTGGAACAGCGCGCCCTCGGAGTACTCCGGTCTCGGCGCCTTCCCCGTCTTGTAGTCGACGATCCGCACCTCGCCGGTCGGCGCCACGTCCACCCGGTCGATGATCCCGCGCAGCCGCAGCCCTGACTCCAGCTCGGCCTCCACGAACAGCTCCCGCTCGGCCGGCTCCAGCCGCGACGGATCCTCCAGCGTGAACCAGCGCTCGACGAGCCGCTCGGCCTCCTGAAGCCACCCTGCCAGCCGCTCCCCGTCCGGGTCGTCGGCGAACAGCTCCGTGACCTCCGGCCTGCTCTCCCGCAGCCGGTCCCACTGGCCCGGGACCAGCGCCTTGGCCCGCGGCGCGGTCCGCTCCGCGGCGGGCGCGTCGAACAACCGCTCCAGCACCGCGTGCACCAGCGTGCCCCGAGTCGCCGCCGCACTCGGCTTCTCCGGCAGCCGGTCGATCACTCGGAACCGGTACAGCAACGGACACTGCATGAAATCACTGGCCCGGGAGGGCGAGAGCGAAGTGGGCGGGATGGCACCGCGCTCGGCACCGGTTGCCGAGGGCGCCTCGGACGCGGGGAGCTCCCCGGCCGCCACCGCCGGTATCGAGGGGCCCGGCGACGACGTCTGCACCTCGGTCGGCGCAGCCGTCGTGGGCGTCGGCTGCGGCGCCTCGGCCGGATCCTTCTGCTCGGCGCCGCCCGCCAGGGCTCCCGCGTCCTCGATGCTGCTGTCCATGTCCACAGACCTTACGGCCCACCACTGACAGTGACCCACCCGCTGCCCGTGTTCGACCGCGCGACCGCTGGGCAAACACAAGGGGTGCCGGGGCGGAACGCGCCACCACGGCCGCATACCATCGACCACAGACCCTTCCGTCCGGCAGGTACGGAAGACGCTTCGAACGAGGGGACACCGTGGACGTGAGCGGCGGGAGCGGGCAGCCGCGGTCCGGCAACGACAAGCCGGCCGAGCACCCCGCAGGTCCAACGGCCCCGACGACCGGCCCCACCGACCAGCCCGGCCCGGAGCCCCACCCCCACATGCCCGGCGCCGCCCCCCGCCAGGAAGGCAAGGACCAGGGTGCGGCCGACGCCGCGGACACCACAGCCGCGACCAGCCGCCCGCCGGCCCCACGACCTGCTCAGGCCACCGCGGACACCACCGGCAACCCGGAGCACACCGACAGCACCGGCACGGGTGACGGCCCGGACCCCACCGCGACCGACGACCACGCGGACACGTCCGCCGCCGCCACCAACGGCGGCCCGGAAGCCCAGGCAACCCCCGGCGGCACAGCGACCACGGCCTCCGACGGGACGCAGGAGTCCGCCACCGGCGACGCCGGCACCAGCGGCAGCTCGGACGCCAAGACGCCCACCAACGGCACGCAGACCCCCGGCGGCACGGACCACGAGAGGCTCGGCAACGACGCGCAGGCCTCCGGCAGCCCGCAGTCCCACGACACCACTCCCCGCCCCCAGGACACCCCGCCCCCGCACACCGGCACCCCCCACGACCCGCACACCGAGCACCGCTCCCTCGCGCACTCCGGGATCGCCAAGGGCGAGCCGCCGCAGCCACGGCCCAAGGAACCCGGCGGGGGCATCCTCATGGGCCGCCCGTTCGGCGTGCCGGTGTACGTCGCGCCGAGCTGGTTCCTCGTCGCCGCCCTGATCACCTGGGTCTTCGGCGGCCAGCTCGACCGCGTGCTGCCCGAACTGGGCGCCGCCCGCTACCTGGTCTCCCTGTTCTTCGCCGTCGCCTTCTACGCCTCCGTCCTGGTCCACGAGCTGGCCCACACGGTCGCCGCGATCCGCTTCAAGCTCCCCGTCCGCCGCATCCAGCTGCAGTTCTTCGGCGGCGTCTCCGAGATCGAGAAGGAGGCCGAGACCCCGGGCCGGGAATTCGTCCTGGCCTTCGTCGGCCCACTGCTCTCCCTCGTCCTCGCCGGGCTGTTCTACCTCGCCATGAAGCCCGTCGAACCCGGCACCGTCCCCGGCGTCCTGCTGGCCGGCCTGATGATCTCCAACCTCATCGTGGCGATCTTCAACCTGCTGCCCGGCCTGCCCCTCGACGGCGGCCGTATGCTCCGCGCCGTCGTCTGGAAGATCACCGGCAAACCCATGAGCGGCACCATCGCCGCCGCCTGGGTCGGCCGCGCCCTCGCCGTCGCCGTCCTCATCGGCCTGCCCCTGCTCAACCAGTCCGGCGCCCTCGGCGGCGACAACGCCGACACCGGCGGCATGGACACCGTCACCGACGCCCTGCTCGCCGCCATCCTCGCCGCGATCATCTGGACCGGCGCCGGCAACAGCCTGCGCATGGCCCGCCTGCGCGAACACCTCCCCGAACTGCGCGCCCGCACCCTCACCCGGCGCGCTGTACCCGTCCAGACCGACACCCCGCTCTCCGAAGCCCTGCGCCGCGCCAACGCCGCCGGAGCCCGCGCCCTCGTTGTCGTCGACGCCCACGGCAACCCCCTCTCCCTGGTCCGCGAGTCCGCCATCGTCGGCGTACCCGAACACCGCCGCCCCTGGGTCGCCGTCAGCGGCCTCGCCCAGGACCTCACCGACGGCATGCGCGTCTCCGCCGAACTGGCCGGGGAAGAACTCCTGGACACCCTGCGGGCCACCCCGGCCACCGAATACCTCGTCGTCGAGGAAACCGGCGAGATCTACGGCGTCCTGTCAGCAGCAGACGTGGAACGGGCCTTCGTCAGGGCGATGGCAAGGCCCGCCTGAAGCGTCCGCTGGTCGGAGACCACCGCAGGGACCGGTACGCTGGTCACATGTCCGAACCGACCGGTGCCGCCCGCAGACGCGGGCCCTTCAAGGTCGGGGACCAGGTACAGCTGACCGACCCCAAGGGCCGCCACTACACGTTCACGCTCGAAGCCGGGAAGAACTTCCACACCCACAAGGGCTCCTTCCCGCACGACGAACTGATCGGCGCTCCCGAGGGCAGCGTTGTCCGCACCACCGGCAACGTCGCCTACCTCGCGCTGCGCCCCCTGCTCCCCGACTACGTCCTGTCCATGCCCCGCGGGGCAGCCGTCGTCTACCCCAAGGACGCGGGGCAGATCCTCGCCTTCGCCGACATCTTCCCCGGCGCCCGCGTCGTGGAGGCCGGCGTCGGCTCCGGCTCGCTCAGCAGCTTCCTGCTGCGCGCCATCGGCGACCAGGGCATGCTGCACTCCTACGAGCGCCGCGAGGACTTCGCCGAGATCGCCCAGCAGAACGTGGAACGCTACTTCGGCGGCCCGCACCCCGCCTGGCAGCTCACCGTCGGCGACCTCCAGGACAACCTGTCCGACACCGACGTCGACCGCGTCATCCTCGACATGCTCGCCCCCTGGGAATGCCTGGAGGCCGTCTCCAAGGCACTCGTCCCCGGCGGCATCCTGTGCTGCTATGTGGCCACCACCACCCAGCTCGCCCGGACCGTGGAGTCCATCCGGGAGATCGGCTGCTTCAACGAGCCGACCGCCTGGGAAACCATGATCCGCAACTGGCACATCGAGGGCCTGGCCGTCCGCCCCGACCACCGCATGATCGGCCACACCGGCTTCCTGCTCACCGCCCGCCGCCTCGCCGACGGAGTCGAGCCCCCCATGCGCCGCCGCCGCCCCGCCAAGGGCGCCTACGGCGAGGACTACGCCGGACCCAACGCCGACGGCGGCGCCGGCCGCTGACCCACCCCGCACACAGCACAACGCAAGGGCGCCGTGCCCGAGTTCCCACCCATCGACGGGAACTCGGGCACGGCGCCCGTTCGTTGACAGAACACCAGGAACCCCACCCCCGGCCCCAACACCCGCCCCCGCGCGCGGGCTCCCCGCCTGCAGGAATCCCGGACCCCGCCGTTCCCCCGCACTGTGACGTGTGGCACCATGCTGGCCACCCCCACCGGTACAGCCCTCGCAGGAGACACTCCTAGTGCAGCAATCCGCCGTTCCGGAGCTCGCCCACACCCAGACCCGGCCCATCCACTGGGTCGCCACCGCCACGGCCATCGCCGGCGTCGTGGCCCTCACCTCCGTCGTACAGCCCGGATCGGCCACAGCCGCCCAGTCCGCCACCGGCACCCAGGACAAGTCCGCCCCCGCGGCCATACAGCCGCCCGGCACCACCGGCGTCGACTTCCCCCTGCAGTGCGGACCCGTGAAAGCCCTGGTCGCCAAGAAAGCCACCGGGGACCTGGACGGCGACGGCCGACCGGAAACCGTCGCAGTCGTGCACTGCGACTCCGCCATGGGCACCCCGCCCGACGGGATCTACGTCCTCACCCGCTCCGCGGACAGCGGCAAGCCACGCATCGTCGCCACCCTCGTCGACCCCAAGGACCGGCTCACCGTCACCGACTTCACCCTGAGCGCCGGCACCCTCGGCGCCACCCTGCTCGGCTACTCCTCCGACGCCGTCCCCAACTGCTGCCCCGACCTGAAGACCCCCGTCAAGTGGCACTGGAACGGCAACACGTTCATCCGCTCCACAGCCACCGACGCCCACAGCGTCTGACCACGGGCCCGACGGCATACGCTCCCCAGGCCCGGCAGTGGAATCACTCCGCGTCGGGCCCGAACACCTCGACCTTGTCCGAAACCCGGCGCACATGAATGCACTCGCCGGGACACTCCTTCGCCGAGTCCACCACATCCGTCAGCAACGGCAGCGGCACCGGCGTCGTCGCCCCCACCGCCTGCAGCAGCTCGTCGTCCGCGCCCTTCACATAGGCCAGCCCGTCGATGTCCAGCTCGAACACCTCAGGGGCGTACTGGGCGCAGATCCCGTCGCCGGTACACAGATCCTGGTCGATCCAGACCTCCAGCGCCTCCCCGCCCGGGGCCTCCTGCTGCACGGTCACCTCTCCTGCCGTCGGAACGCCGCGCGGGCCGGCACCACAAGGGCCAGCCAGGTCCGCGCCAGCGGCTGTTGAACACCCCCGACCCTACCTCCGCCCGAGATCCGGCCGTCCTCCACCGCCACCGGGTTTCCACCCCGCCCCGCCCGGGTACCAGCGCCCGACCAGAACACAGGCGTCCCAGCCGAGAGAACGACCACATCAAGCCGGGCCCACAGTGACACCACCCGCCCGCACCGTCGCTCTGCGTAATGTCCGTACGAGCGCGCCCCACCCCTGCCCGCATCCGGAACCAACAGCCCGGAGCGGACAACTCCGCCCACTCCCGAAGGGTTTCGACCTCGCGATGCCCGGAACAAGCCGCTTCCCCATCACGTTGAGTGGGTATCCCCTCCGTGCGAGGGAGAGCGCACCGGGTGACCGACGACACACCTTGACAGTCTTTGTGATCTAGGGGTTTCAATCGACACCCACCCAGGTAGGGTCTGGAAGCGTCCAGCTCCCCTTGGAGGAGGTGAGGACCGTGGCAGCCCACGACGACGACATGAACCGCGGCATCCGCCCGGGACGAGGGTCCGACGACCCGGCCGGGCAGATCGCCTACCTTGAGCAGGAGATCGCCGTCCTGCGACGCAAGCTCGCCGACTCTCCGCGACACACGAGGATTCTCGAAGAGCGGATCGTCGAGCTGCAGACCAACCTGGCCGGCGTGTCCGCCCAGAACGAACGGCTGGCCAACACCCTCCGCGAGGCCCGCGACCAGATCGTGGCCCTCAAGGAAGAGGTCGACCGACTCGCCCAGCCGCCGGCCGGCTTCGGAGTCTTCCTGCAGGCCAACGAAGACGGCACCGCCGACATCTTCACCGGCGGCCGCAAACTCCGGGTGAACGTCAGCCCAAGCGTCGACCTCGACGACATGCGGCGCGGCCAGGAAGTCATGCTCAACGAAGCGCTCAACGTGGTCGAAGCCATGGAGTTCGAGCGCGTCGGCGACATCGTCACCCTCAAGGAGATCCTCGAGGACGGCGAGCGCGCCCTCGTACTGGGGCACACCGACGAGGAACGGGTGGTACGGCTCGCCGAGCCGCTGCTGGACGTCACCATCCGCCCCGGCGACGCCCTCCTGCTCGAACCCCGCTCCGGCTACGTCTACGAGGTCGTCCCCAAGAGCGAGGTCGAAGAACTCGTCCTCGAAGAGGTCCCCGACATCGGCTACGACCAGATCGGCGGCCTCGGCAACCAGATCGAAGCCATCCGCGACGCGGTCGAGCTGCCGTACCTCTACCCGGACCTGTTCAAGGAGCACGAGCTGCGCCCACCCAAGGGCGTCCTGCTCTACGGCCCCCCCGGCTGCGGCAAGACACTCATCGCCAAGGCCGTCGCGAACTCGCTCGCCAAAAAGGTCGCCGAGGTCACCGGTCAGGCCGCCGGCAAGAGCTTCTTCCTCAACATCAAGGGCCCCGAGCTGCTCAACAAGTACGTCGGCGAGACCGAGCGGCAGATCCGCCTCGTCTTCCAGCGAGCCCGCGAAAAGGCCAGCGAGGGCACCCCCGTCATCGTCTTCTTCGACGAGATGGAATCCCTCTTCCGCACCCGCGGCTCCGGCGTCAGCTCCGACGTGGAGAACACCATCGTCCCGCAGCTGCTCGCCGAGATCGACGGCGTCGAAGGCCTGCAGAACGTGGTCGTCATCGGCGCCTCCAACCGCGAGGACATGATCGACCCCGCCATCCTGCGCCCCGGCCGACTCGACGTGAAGATCAAGATCGAGCGCCCGGACGCCGAAGCGGCAAAGGACATCTTCGGCAAGTACCTCACCGAGCGGCTCCCGCTGCACGCCGACGACCTCGGCGAGCACGGCGGCAGCAAGGAGACGACCGTCCAGAGCATGATCCAGACGGCCGTCGAGCAGATGTACGCCGAATCCGAGGAAAACCGCTTCCTGGAAGTCACCTATGCCAACGGCGACAAGGAAGTCCTCTACTTCAAGGACTTCAACTCCGGCGCCATGATCGAAAACATCGTCGGACGCGCCAAGAAAATGGCGATCAAGGACTTCCTCGAAAAGAACCAGAAAGGCCTCCGCGTCTCCCACCTCCTCCAGGCCTGCGTGGACGAGTTCAAGGAGAACGAAGACCTGCCGAACACCACCAACCCCGACGACTGGGCCCGAATCTCCGGAAAGAAGGGCGAACGGATCGTCTACATCCGCACCCTCATCACCGGAAAGCAGGGCGCGGACACCGGACGCTCCATCGACACGGTGGCGAACACCGGTCAGTACCTGTAAAAGCAGGGCGGCTGCGGGTGCCCTCACCGGGTACCCGCAGCCGACTGTTTTTCCGGCCACGACCGGAGCAGGCAATGACGCAAATGATCTCCCCACCAGCGCAAAGGCGTTCTAGGCTCGTTCCTACCGCCGAGTCGCGCAGTGCGGGGACGGGCACCGCACACGCACCGGAGCGCCAGCGGTACTTGAGCGGCGCCCACGACCGAGGGTGCCGCCCGGCAAGGAGGGCCGCATGACCGTACGGCGAGTAATGGGCATCGAGACGGAGTACGGAATCTCCGTCCCCGGCCACCCCAACGCCAATGCCATGCTCACCTCGTCCCAGATCGTCAACGCCTACGCGGCGGCGATGCACCGGGCCCGCCGGGCCCGCTGGGACTTCGAGGAGGAGAATCCGCTACGGGACGCGCGAGGCTTCGACCTCGCCCGAGAGGCCGCCGACGCCAGCCAGCTCACCGACGAGGACATCGGCCTCGCCAACGTGATCCTCACCAACGGCGCACGCCTCTACGTCGACCACGCCCACCCCGAATACAGCGCCCCCGAAGTCACCAACCCCCGCGACGCCGTCCTCTGGGACAAGGCCGGCGAACGCATCATGGCAGAAGCGGCGGAACGCGCCGCCCAGCTCCCCGGCGCCCAGCCCATCCACCTCTACAAGAACAACACCGACAACAAGGGCGCCAGCTACGGCACGCACGAGAACTACCTGATGAAGCGGGAAACCCCCTTCTCCGACATCGTGCGCCACCTCACCCCCTTCTTCGTCTCCCGCCAGGTCTTCGCAGGCGCCGGCCGCGTCGGCATCGGCCAGGACGGCCACGAACACGGCTTCCAGATCAGCCAGCGCGCCGACTACTTCGAAGTCGAGGTCGGCCTCGAGACGACACTGAAGCGCCCGATCATCAACACGCGGGACGAACCGCACGCCGACGCCGAGAAATACCGCCGCCTCCACGTGATCATCGGCGACGCCAACCTCTCCGAGATCTCGACCTACCTCAAACTGGGCACGACCTCCCTGGTCCTGTCCATGATCGAGGACGGCTTCATCGCGGTGGACCTCGCCGTCGACCAGCCCGTACGGACACTGCACCAGGTCTCCCACGACCCCTCACTGAAGAGCCTGGTCACCCTGCGTAGCGGTCGGACCCTGACCGCGGTCCAACTGCAGATGGAGTACTTCGAGCTGTCGCGCAAATACGTCGAGGAACGCTACGGCGCCGACGCCGACGACCAGACCAAGGACGTCCTGACCCGTTGGGAGGACACCCTCACCCGGCTGGAGAACGACCCGATGAGCCTCGCCGGCGAACTCGACTGGGTCGCCAAACGCGAACTCATGGAGGGCTACCGCCGCCGCGACGGCCTCGACTGGGACGCCGCCCGGCTCCACCTCGTCGACCTCCAGTACGCCGACGTACGCGCCGAGAAGGGCCTCTACAACCGCCTCGCGGCCCGCGGCCGCATCAAGCGCCTCCTGGACGAGACGGAGGTCCAGGAGGCCATGACGAAGCCGCCGGAGGACACCCGGGCCTACTTCCGTGGCCGCTGCCTGGAGCAGTACGCCGACGACGTCGCGGCCGCCTCCTGGGACTCGGTCATCTTCGACCTCCCCGGCCGCGACTCCCTCCAGCGCGTTCCAACCCTGGAGCCGCTACGCGGAACGCGAAATCACGTCAAGGAACTGCTGGACCGCTGCCGCACCGCGGAAGACCTGGTCAGGGTCCTGTCAGGCGGCTGAGCGGATCAGCAGAGCACCCGGTCCGCCCGGGTGGACAGGGCGGACAGGGTGGAAATCCCACCGCCCGGGAATCATCGAGGTGGCCCCCGTACGTTGGAGAAACTGCGGGGCCGATGTCGGACCCGGCTTGTAGGGTCTGATCATCACCGATCGGCAGGCGAACTGAGCGGGGTGAGGGTTATGGCAACCAAGGACACCGGCGGCGGTCAGCAGAAGGCCACGCGCGCTACCGAAGAGGCCGAGGAGCAGGCGCAGGACGCGCAGGCTTCGGAGGACCTCAAGGAGCGGCACGAGAAGCTGAGCGATGACGTGGACTCCGTCCTGGACGAGATTGACGATGTCCTGGAGGAGAATGCAGAGGATTTCGTTCGATCATTCGTTCAAAAGGGAGGCCAGTAGGCCTTTCTGCCTTCGATTCGAAGGTTTCGGGGGAGTGGTGGAGTGAGCGAAGATTCCGGGGTGAAGCGCTGCTCTCGGTGTAGGGAGCACCTGCCGAGGGCAGCGTTCGCCAGCAACAGGGGCATGCCTGATGGCCTTCAGGCCTACTGCCGGGAGTGCTCGGCCGAGTACTACCGGGAGCGCCAAGAGGCCAGGGGCAAGAAGGTGCGGGAGAACGTTTCCGTGCCGCAGGGTCACAAGCGGTGTCCGCAATGCGGTGTCGTGAAGCCGCACTCGGAGTGGGAGCGGAACAGGGCCACGTCTGACGGCTGGGCGAGCTACTGCCGGGCGTGCCGCGCGGAGCGGAATCGGGCCAGCTACTTCAAGCGCAAGTACGGCCTCACCGAAATCGAGCGTGACGCGTTGATCGCCTCCCAGCGCGGCCTGTGTGCGATCTGCCTGGCTGCCCCGGCCGTGCATGTGGATCACTGCCATAACACGGGTAGGGTCCGTGGCGTACTGTGCTTCAACTGCAATTCCGGCCTCGGCCTGTTGAGGGACGACCCCGAAGTCGTACGCCGAGCCGCTGCCTATCTGGAAGGAAACTCGTGGAAGCCAATACTCGTGGCACCGGGCGTCTACCAGCTGCCTTCCTGACGCCTGGGTCCTCCTCCTTCATGGACTTCCTGTCGGAGCACCAGCCCGAGCTGCTGCCGGGGAAGCGGCAGCTGCCGCCCACGCAGGGCGTGATCGAGGCGCCGCATGGGACGACGATCGTTGCCGTGACGTTCCCGGGGGGCGTGGTGCTCGCCGGTGACCGCCGGGCCACCATGGGCAATGTCATCGCCCAGCGGGACATCGAGAAGGTCTTCCCGGCCGATGAGTACTCCGCGGTCGGTATCGCCGGTACGGCTGGTCTCGCGGTGGAGATGGTCAAGCTCTTCCAGCTGGAGCTGGAGCACTTCGAGAAGGTCGAGGGTGCTCAGCTGTCGCTGGAGGGCAAGGCGAACCGGCTGTCGACGATGATCCGGTCGAACCTCGGCATGGCGATGCAGGGGCTGGCTGTCGTCCCGCTCTTCGCGGGGTATGACCTGGACCGGGAGAGGGGGCGGATCTTCTCGTACGACGTCACGGGTGGCCGCAGCGAGGAGCACAACTTCGCGGCGACGGGTTCCGGCTCGATCTTCGCTCGTGGTGCGATGAAGAAGTTGTTCCGTGGCGACCTGACCGAGGAGCAGGCGACCACGTTGGTGGTGCAGGCCCTCTATGACGCGGCTGACGACGACTCGGCGACCGGTGGTCCCGATGTCGCCCGCCGGATCTACCCGATCATCACGGTGATCACCGAGGACGGTTTCCGCCGGCTGACGGAGGAGGAGTCCTCCGAGATCGCGCGCGCGGTGCTCCAGCGGCGTCTGGAGGAGCCGGACGGCCCCAAGGCCGCCCTGCTCTGAGCGCGGGCCGCGGTTTCTTATCAAGGTGATCCAGTGACCATGACAGAAAGGGACGGATAACCGGTGTCGACGCCGTTCTATGTCTCACCCCAGCAGGCCATGGCCGACCGGGCGGAGTACGCCCGGAAGGGCATCGCCCGTGGCCGCAGTCTGGTGGTCATGCAGTTTGCCGACGGGATCGTGTTCGTCGGTGAGAACCCGTCCCGTGCGCTGCACAAGTTCAGCGAGATCTATGACCGGATCGGTTTTGCGGCCGCCGGTAAGTACAACGAGTACGAGAATCTGCGGATCGGTGGTGTGCGCTACGCCGACCTGCGTGGTTACACCTATGACCGGGACGATGTGACCGCTCGTGGTCTGGCGAACGTGTACGCCCAGACGCTCGGCACGATCTTCTCCTCCGCGGCCGAGAAGCCGTATGAGGTGGAGCTGGTCGTGGCGGAGGTGGGGGAGACCCCGGAGGGCGATCAGATCTACCGGCTGCCGCATGACGGTTCCATCGTGGACGAGCACGGGTCGGTCGCGGTGGGTGGCAATGCGGAGCAGATCAGCAGTTTCCTGGATCAGCGTCATCGTGACGGTATGTCGTTGGCCGAGGCGCTGAAGCTGGCCGTGCAGGCTCTGTCCCGTGACCCCAATGGCAGTGAGCGGGAGATCCCGGCGGAGCGTCTTGAGGTCGCGGTGCTGGATCGTGCGCGGCCGCAGAAGCGCAAGTTCAAGCGCATTGTCGGGCGTCAGCTGTCTCGTCTGCTGGCGGCGGAGGGTGCGGTGACGGAGGCGGAGAGTTCCGAGGAGGACGGCTCCGAGGAGGAGTGACCTGGCGTCCCGTCTGTCTGTTGTCGTGTGCCCCGGCCGTTTTTCCGGCCGTGGCACACGGCGTTCGGGTGTGCCGGTCCTGCGCGGGGTGTCTAGGCGGTCGGGGGTGGGGCTGTGGAGCCTCGGACGACGAGTTGGACCGGGATGTCTCCGCTCTGTGGCTCCTGACCTTGCAGGACGGCGAGCAGGGCTTGCATGCCGCGTTCGCCGAAGAGTTCGGCGTCCAGTCGTACGGTCGTCAGTTCTGGGTCGATGGCGGTGGCGAGGGCGAGGTCGTCGAGGCCGGTGACGGAGATGTCGTCGGGGATGCGCAGGCCGAGGCGGCGCAGGGCTTTGTAGGCGCCGGCGGCGAGTTTGTCGTCGTCGCAGACGACGGCGGTGGGCCGGGGTCCGGGTGCGGTGAGGGCGGTCTCGGTGGCGGTGCGGGCGCCTTCGATGGAGATGGGGGCGCGGGCGGTGGTGAGGGTCGTGCCGGGTGCGGCTGCGAGGCGTGTGGCGAGTTCCTGGGCGCGGATCTCGAAGGTCCATGAGGGGACGTCGGCGGCGAGGTGCAGGATGCGGCGGTGGCCGAGGCCGAGGAGGTGTTCGGCGACCTGGCGGACGCCGTCGGTGATGTCGAGGTTGACGGTGGCGGCGCCGAGGCTGCCCGTGGGGTCGCTGTCGAGCATGACGAGGGGGAGTTGGTCGCCGCGGATGGCGGTGAGGGCGTCGGCGGCCATGGAGGAGGCGAGGACGCCGTCGAGGGCTGCTTGTGCGGAGGCGAAGGGGTCGCGGGCGGGGCCGATGCCTTCGGGGGAGGGGTAGAGGACGACGCCGAAGCCGTTCTCGGCTGCCACGCGTGCGGCGCCGGTGTAGACACCGGCGAAGAATTCCGTGGTCAGGGCGGGTACGACGAGCAGGACGGTGCGGGTGTGGCCGAGGCGGAGGTTGCGGGCGGCGAGGTTGGGCCGGTAGCCCAGTTCGCGTGCGGCTTCCCGGACGCGTTCGGCGGTGGCTGCGGAGACGCGGCCGCGCCATTTGTCGCCGAGGACGAGTGAGACGGCGGCCTGGGAGACCCCGGCTGCCTGGGCGACGTCCCGGCTGGTCGGGCGCGTGCTGCTGTGTGCCACCGTGGGGCCTGCCGTTTCGTCTGGACGTGTGAACAGCGCACATGGTACGTATGGGAAGCGAAGTTATACGTAAAACGTCGAGCTGGAGGGCAGCACATGGCCGCGGGTTATCTGGAGATACTCCGGGCGAGGCATGCGCTGCGGTTGCTCACCGGCACCCTGGTGGGCCGGCTGCCCAACGCGACCGCCGCGATCGCCCTGGTGCTGTTCGTCCGTGCCGAGGGCGGCACGTACAGCCTCGCGGGTGCCCTGGCGGCCGTGTACGGCGTCGCCAACGCCGTCGGTCAGCCGGTGCTGGGCCGGCTCGTGGATCTGTACGGCCAGCCGCGCGTGCAGCTGCCGGCGGCCGTTCTCGCGGCTCTGTCCATGACGCTCTTCGCGTTCTCGGGCACCGATCCGCTGCCGCTCGCGTATGCGACGGTGGCGGCGTCGGGCCTGTTCACGCCGCCCCTGGAGGGCGGGCTGCGGGCGCTGTGGCCGTCGGTGCTGCGCGGTGAGGAGCAGGTGCACACCGCGTACGCGATGGACGCGATCGCGCAGGAGGTCATGTTCACGGTCGGGCCGCTGCTGGTGACGCTGTGCGTGTCCCTGTGGGACGAGCGCGCCGCTCTGCTGGTGCTGAGTCTCCTCGGTGTGCTGGGTGCGCTCTCCGTGGTGGTCTCACCGCCGTCGCGCGCGTGGCGGTCGGCTCCGCGCGAGGCGCACTGGCTCGGCGCCCTTCGTGCGCCGGGTCTGCTGGCGCTGCTGGGTGCCTTCCTGTTCGTCGGTCTGGCGCTGGGCTCGATCACGGTGGCCTCGGTGTCGTACGCGGACGGCCATGGTGGTGACGCGGTGTACGGCTGGATGATGGCGGGGCTGGGCCTGGGTGCGCTGGTGGGCGGCACGGCGTACGGCGCGCGTCAGTGGGCCGGTTCGCCCGAGCGGCGACTGCGGCTCCTGGTGGCGCTTCTGGCGGTGTGTTATCTGCCGTTGATGCTGGTGCCGGGTGCGGTGGCCATGGTGCTGCTCTCCGCGCTCTCGGGGGTGTTTCTGGCGCCGTGTATCGCCTGTGCGTTCATCATCGTGGACCGGCATGCGCCGAGCGGGACGGTCACCGAGGCGTTCTCCTGGCTTGTGACGACGTTCACGGTGGGTGCGTCGGTGGGGACGGGGGTGGCGGGGCCGGTGGTCCAGGCCGGTGGCACGGTGTGGGGTTTCGCGGTGCCGGGTGCGGCGGGAGCGGTGTCGTTGCTGGTCCTGCTCGCCACGGGGCGGGTCCTCGCAGCTCCCGCGCGGGGCGGGGTCGTTGCGGCTTCATCGGAAAATGATCCAAATCGTGCTGTCGAACCCCGTTTCAGCTCAGGGGATCGGGCGTAATGTTCAGTCATGGACCGCCGCATTTTCGGGCTGGAGAACGAGTACGGCGTCACGTGCACGTTCAGGGGACAGCGGCGCCTGTCTCCTGACGAGGTGGCGCGGTACCTCTTCCGCCGTGTCGTGTCATGGGGCCGCAGCAGCAATGTCTTTCTGCGAAACGGCGCCCGGCTCTATCTCGACGTGGGCTCACATCCGGAATACGCGACACCCGAATGTGACAACGTGATCGAACTGGTCACCCACGACAAGGCCGGCGAGCGCATTCTCGAGGGACTCCTGGTGGACGCGGAACGACGCCTGCACGAGGAGGGAATCGCGGGCGACGTCTACCTGTTCAAGAACAACACCGACTCGGCGGGCAACTCCTACGGCTGCCACGAGAACTATCTGGTGGCGCGGCACGGGGAGTTCTCCCGGCTCGCGGACATCCTCATCCCGTTCCTGGTGACCCGGCAGCTGCTGTGCGGCGCGGGGAAGGTGCTGCAGACGCCGCGTGGCGCCGTGTACTGCGTGAGCCAGCGCGCGGAGCACATCTGGGAGGGGGTCTCCTCGGCGACGACCCGTTCGAGGCCCATCATCAACACCCGTGACGAGCCGCACGCGGACGCCGAGCGGTATCGCCGGCTGCATGTCATCGTCGGCGACTCGAACATGTCCGAGACGACGATGCTGCTCAAGGTCGGTGCCACGGACCTGGTGCTGCGCATGATCGAGGCGGGCACGGTGATGCGTGATCTGACGCTGGAGAACCCGATCCGGGCGATCCGCGAGGTCAGTCATGACATCACCGGCCGGCGCAAGGTGCGGCTGGCGAGCGGCCGGGAGGCCTCGGCGCTGGAGGTGCAGCGCGAGTACTTCGACAAGGCCGTGGACTTCTGCGACCGCCGGGGGATCCGTACGGGTACGGTCGCGCAGGTCCTGGAGCTGTGGGGTCGTACGCTGGACGCGATCGAGTCGGAGGAGCTGGACCGGATCGCCACCGAGATCGACTGGGTGATGAAGTACAAGCTCATCGAGCGGTACCGGGCCAAGCACAACATGACGATGTCGCATCCGCGGGTGGCGCAGATAGACCTCGCCTACCACGACATCCACCGCCGTCGTGGTCTGTACTACCTGCTGGAGAGGAAGGGCCAAGCGGCCCGGGTCTGCAACGACTTGAAGATCTTCGAGGGCAAGTCGGTGCCGCCGCAGACCACTCGGGCGCGGCTGCGCGGCGACTTCATCCGGCGGGCGCAGGAGCAGCGCCGGGACTTCACGGTCGACTGGGTGCATCTGAAGCTCAACGACCAGGCGCAGCGGACCGTGTTGTGCAAGGACCCGTTCCGTTCGGTGGACGACCGGGTGGAGAAGCTGATCGCCGGAATGTAGTCGAAAGCGGGTGAGTCAAGCGTTTCGGGTGTGAAATGCCGGAACGCCACACGGGCGTCGTACGTTTACGGTACGGCGCCCTTCTCACGCCGTAGAGTTGCGCGCACGCCATCCGCAAGATCGACCGATTACGAGGCTCTTCCGTGCGCCGACGTTCACTTCTCCTCGCCGCTGTTCCCGCAGGACTGGTCACACTCGCCGCGTGTGGTGACGGCAAGTCCAGCAAGGCCGGTGCCTCGGCATCTCCGGCGGTGCCCTCGGCGCCGCCGCCGAAGATCGTGGAAGGGCCGTTGCCGGCGATCACGGCGGGTACGAAGTTCGGCGAGAAGCCGACGGTGGCCAAGGGGCCGGGCGAGCCGTCGAAGAACCTGGCGGTGAAGACGCTGATCGCGGGCAGCGGTGGCACGGTCGCGGAGAACGACTTCGTCCAGGCGCACTACCTGGGTCAGATCTGGGACACGGCCAAGGTCTTCGACAACTCCTACGACAAGAAGCGTCCGCTGGTGCTGCAGCTGGCCCAGGGCGGCGTCATCGACGGCTGGCGGTATGCGCTGGCGGGCAAGAAGGCCGGCAGCCGCATCCAGATCGCGGTGCCGCCCAAGTGGGGTTACGGCGAGGGGGGCGAGCCGCAGGCGGGCATCAAGGGCACGGACACGCTGGTGTTCGTCATCGACCTCATCGACACCTTCAACTCCAAGAGCTCGGTCAAGGGCAAGCCGGTGGCGCAGACCGATGCCGCCCTGCCCAAGGTGGCCACCAACACCGACGGCACTGTCCCCAAGGTCACGGTGCCCAAGGCGGGCGCGCCGAAGAAGCTCGTCTCGACGTACGTCCTGGAGGGCGACGGGCCCGAGCTGAAGGCCGACCAGGCGGTTCTGTGCCAGTTCCAGGGGCTGGTCTGGGACAGCGGCAAGCCGTTCCAGCGGACGTACGGCTCGGGTCGGCTCGCCCAGTTCTCGCTGGAGCAGATGCAGCAGACGGTCAAGGGCCTGGCGCAGGGTCTGACCGGCAAGAAGGTGGGCAGCCGGGTGCTGATCGTGGCCCCGCCGGAGCTGGGCTACGGCAACACGCCGCCGAGCGGCGGTGTCATCAAGAAGGGCTCGACGCTCGTGTTCACGGTGGACATCCTGGCGGCGATCTGACCGGTGTGCCCGTGATGGGCGGCAGGGCTGCCGAGATGAAAGACTGTCCGTGTTTCGTGCCGTACACAAGCAGGAGCTTTTGACGTGAGCATCGACAAGCCCGAGATCGACTTCCCGGACGGCGAGGCCCCGAAGGACCTTGAGATCAAGGACATCTGGGAGGGCGACGGCGAGGTCGCGCAGGCGGGTCAGACCGTCACCGTGCACTACGTGGGTGTCGCCTTCAGCACCGGCGAGGAGTTCGACGCCAGCTGGAACCGGGGCACCCCGTTCCGCTTCCCGCTCGGCGGGGGCCGTGTCATCAAGGGCTGGGACCAGGGCGTGCAGGGCATGAAGGTCGGCGGCCGTCGCCAGCTGACCATCCCCGCCCACCTCGCCTACGGCAACCAGAGCCCGACCCCGGCGATCAAGCCGGGCGAGACGCTGATCTTCGTGGTGGACCTGATCGCCGTCTGATCCCTCCCTGGCCGTCCGGCCGGGTCCGACCGGATCCGTGCCTGATCGTCCGGCCGGGTCCGACCGGATCCGACCACCTGGGGCCCATGCCTGTCCGGGCATGGGCCCTCGGCTTTTGCCACCGCACTCCGGAGCGGTACGGTCATCGCTCGGAAGCATCAGAGGAAAGGCGAAGGGCGTCGATGGCCATTGCCAAGGCCGAGCGGCTGATGAACCTCGCGCTGTGTCTGCTCGGCACACGGCGGCCACTCAGCAAGCGGGAGCTGCGTGCGTCCATCGAGGCCTACCTCGAAGCGGGCAGTGACGACTCCTTCAACCGGATGTTCGAGCGGGACAAGGACGACCTGCGCGAGCTGGGCCTCGTCATCGAGACGGTCGAGAACCTGGACGGCGAGGTCGGCTATCTCGCCCGCCGCGACAGCAACCGTCTGCCGCCCATCACCCTGGACGCCGAGGAGGCCGCGGCCCTCGGCCTCGCCGCGAAGGTCTGGCAGCAGGCGCGCCTGGCCGGCGCGGCCAGCGGCGCACTGCAGAAGCTGCGCGCCGCGGGCCTGCCCGAGGACGTCGATCCGTACGAGGCGCACGGCGCCCTGGAGCCGCGCATCCCCGTGCACGAGGCCGCGTTCGAGCCGCTGATGCTGGCCTGCCGCGACCGCCGTCCGGTCGTCTTCGACTACCGCAAGGCCTCCGCCGCCCACCCCGAGCCCCGCCATGTGGAGCCGTGGGCGCTGGAGTGCTGGCGCGGCCACTGGTACCTGGCCGGTTTCGACCGGGACCGGGGTGCCGAGCGGGTCTTCCGGCTCTCCAGGATCACCGGCCGGGTGCGCTCGCGCGGTACGGGCTTCACCGCTCCCGTGCCCGACGTCGTCACCGTGCGCGAGACCGTCGCGAGCTGGGCGGGCGAGATCGCCGAGGGCACGGCCCTGATCCGGCTGCGTTCCGGCGCGGGCTACCCCCTTCGGGCGAAGGCGACCCGGGTGCGGGAACTCGGCGACGGCTGGGACGAGTTGGAGATTCCGTACGGGCACGGACTGGACGCCTGGCTGGTGGAGTTCGGGCCGGACGTGCTGGTCCTGGAGCCGGCCGAGCTGCGCGCGGACGTGGTGGACCGGCTGCGTGCCGTGGCCAAGGGCTGAGGGGGAGCAGGACTGTGGCAGGCAAACCGGTCAGGCCCGTGAACGCCATCGACCAGACCCGGCGGATGCTCTCCCTGGTGACCTATCTCAGGGAGCGCCCCGGTGCGCGGATCGCGGACGTGGCGCGTGCCTTCGGCATCACCGAGGACGAGCTGGTCGCCGACCTCGATCTGCTGCCCATGTGCGGCACCAGCTTCCGCGGCGGCGATCTGCTGGACATCGACACCGACGGCGAGCGCATCTGGTGGCACAACCCGGCCGCGCTCGGCGAGGAGGCCGCCGAGCCGCTGCGGCTCGCCGCCGACGAGGCCACGGCCCTGCTGGTGGCCGCCCGCGCGGTCGCCACCCTGCCCGGGCTGCGCGAGGGCGACCGCCAGGCGCTGCTGCGGGCCACCGCCAAGGTGGAGGCCGCCGCCGGTGAGGCGGCCGGCGCCAGCGCCCGGCTCTCGGTGACGTTCGAGTCCGAGGGCGGGGTCTTCGCCGACGTGGACCGGGCGATCTCCGAGCGCCGCCGGCTGTGGATCCGCTACTACTCCCCGGCCCGCGACGAGGTCACCGAGCGCGAGATCGACCCGATCCGCCTGGTCAGCGTCGGACACACCTATGTCGAGGCCTGGTGCCGCCGCTCCGAGGCCCGGCGTACCTTCCGGCTCGACCGGGTCGCCGAGATCAGGATCCTGGACGAGCCGTCCGCGCCCCCGGAGATGGAGCTGCGCGACCTGTCCGAGGCCCTGGTGCAGCCGGCCGCCGAGGACCCGGAGGTCGTGGCCGAGGTCGGCCCGGGCGGCCGCTGGGTGGCCGAGTACTACCCGCACGACAGCGCGGATGAGCTTCCCGACGGCGGTCTGCGTATCACTTTGCGCACCCCCGATCCGGCCTCGCTGCGCAGGCTGGCACTGCGGCTCGGCCGTGACGGCAGGATCGTCTCGCCGCCGGACCTGGCCGAGAGCGCCCGGAGGGCGGCCGCGGAGGCACTGGCGGCGTACGACACGGCACCGCCGGAGTGAGCTGCCGGGGCGCACCGCACCAGCGGCGCGGTGCACCCGGGGCGCGGGGAACCGCCCGACCAGCGGCGACGGCGCCGCAGGCGAAGGACGGCGCACCGCGGCCTGCCCAGCGGAGCGCCAGCGCATCGCCGGCCGGCGAACGACCAGAAGAAGGAGCGAGAGCTGTGAGCGAGTCTCCGGTGTCCGGTGCGGGCGAGATGACGGTGGGGGCGGCCTTCGCCGGGATGAGAAGAGTGGTCCCGGTGATGTTCAAGGCGGGCTGCCCGGACTGCCGGGGCCGCTTCGAACTCGCCGCGAGCGCGCTGCGCCTCGCCATCGGCGCCAGCAGCCGGACCACGTTCTACTCCTTCACCTGCCCCGAGTGCGGCGTCGCCGTCCGCAAGCCCGCGGGGGAGCGCATCGTCGAGCTGCTCACCGGCGGCGGCGTCCGGACGCTGCGGCTGCACTCCACGGTGTAGGCGGCTGCGGTCCCGGCTGTGGGACGGTCTAGTCTCGACATCATGTTCTGGCCGATGTTCGCGGTAGCGGTGGGTTTCCTGGGTCTTACGGTGCTGGGGGTGCTCGCCGTCCGGGTCTTCCTGGCGGCGCGGAGCCTCGGGCAGCAGGTCACGGATTCCGCGCGCCGTATCAGCAGGGCGGCCGAGGAGCTGGAGCGGGCGGCCACCAGCGCGGCCCGTGCCGCGGATGCCCTGTGATTGCCTTACGTCATGCGCTTTGGGTCACTTCGCCCTGTCACCTTGTCGGTCCGGCCAGGTACGCTCGTGGTCGCGGCCCGGAGAACGAGGCGCGGTCCGCAGAGGGAGCCGGGAGTACGCACGGGGATTGTTCTACGTTCACCCCCGGGCGATACGATCGCTGCCAGCACGATGGTCAGACACTTGTCCGACCAGTCGGACATGCCCCGTCGCCCCGCCTCAGTGAGAAGGTGAAGACTTATGTTCCGCAACGCACTTGAGCCGTGGCACCTGGTGCTTCTGGTTCTGGTGATCGTCCTCGTGTTCGGCTCCAAGAAGCTTCCGGACATGGCCCGCTCGCTCGGCAAGTCCGCGCGCATCCTGAAGAGCGAGGCCAAGGCGATGAAGGACGACGGCAAGCAGTCGACCACCTCCGCCCAGCCCGCCGAGGAGCAGGCCCCGGCGCAGCGCACGATCCAGGCGTCGCCCGGCGATGTGACCAGCTCTCGGCCGGTCAACGAGCCGACGGACACGACGACCCAGCGCTGACGCGAGGACCGGGGCATCCGGTCCGTTGCACGAGATGAGGATGTGGGTTGCCCAAGCCTGCCCGCAAGAAGGAGAGAGATCCCGAGGGGCGGATGCCGCTCGCGGATCACCTGCGTGAGCTGCGCAACCGGCTCGCGAAGGGAATGCTCGCGATCGTCGTTGTCGCGGTCGTGGCGGCCTTCTTCTACAAGGACATCATCAACTTCATCACCCAGCCGGTGCTCGACACGGTCGGTTGCGGGCAGTCGTTCGGGGAGCTGGCCAAGAGCAAGAACGCGCACTGCGCGCACCTCACGGTCAGTGGCCTGCTGGCGCCGTTCACCCTGGCCCTGAAGGTCGCGCTGATGTCCGGCGTCGTGCTGGCGGCTCCGGTCTGGCTCTACCAGCTGTGGGCGTTCGTCGCGCCCGGTCTGCACAGGCACGAGAAGAAGTACGCCTACGCGTTCGTCGGATTCGGCTTCCCGCTCTTCCTCGGCGGCGGTTACCTCGCCTACAACGTGCTGCCGATGACGGCGAAGGTGCTGATCGACCTCACGCCCAGCGGCGCGGAGAACCTGCTGCCGCTGGATGAGCTGCTCGACCTGGTCACCCGCATGATCGTCGTCTTCGGGCTCGCCTTCGAGATGCCGTTGCTGCTGGTGATGCTGAACCTCACCGGAGTCCTGTCCGGCCGGCGCATGCTCGGCTGGTGGCGCGGCATGATCGTCGGCATCGCCGCCTTCGCGGCCGTGGCCACGCCCAGCCCCGACCCGGGCACGATGCTGGCGCTGGCGGCGCCGATCTGGGCGCTGTTCTTCATCGCCGTGGCCATCTCGCTGATCAACGACCGGCGCCGGGCGCGCCGTGAGGGCGAGGGTCCCGCCGACGACGAGGCCTCCGAGCTGGACCTCACCCCCGAGGACATCGGCGAGATCGAGTCCGTCTCGGCCACCCGGGCCCTGCCCGAGCAGTCGGGCACCGACCGGGTCAACGGCTACGACGACGTGACCTGATCCCGCACCCACAGCACCTCACGCACACTGCCCCCGCCCAGGTGGACGGGGGCAGCGTCATGTCGCGAAGTGCACGATCGGGATAATGATCGTCCGGTTGTCAGTGGGGCCCGGTACGCTCGAAAGCACGATGACAGAGGACCTCTCACCGGCCGAGCGGTACGCGGCAGCCCGCAGGCGGGCAGCCGAGCAGGCCACCGCGCTCGCGTCCTTCCGCGAGATGTACGACTTCGGCCTCGACCCCTTCCAGATCGAGGCGTGCGAGGCGCTCGAGGCGGGGAAGGGCGTGCTGGTGGCCGCCCCCACCGGCTCGGGCAAGACGATTGTCGGCGAGTTCGCCGTCCACCTCGCCCTGCAGCAGGGCAGGAAGTGCTTCTACACGACACCCATCAAGGCGCTGTCGAACCAGAAGTACGCCGACCTGTGCCGGCGCTACGGCACCGACAAGGTCGGCCTCCTCACCGGCGACAACAGCGTGAACTCCGAAGCCCCGGTGGTCGTGATGACCACCGAGGTCCTCAGGAACATGCTGTACGCCGGCTCCCAGACCCTCCTAGGCCTCGGCCATGTGGTCATGGACGAGGTGCACTACCTCTCCGACCGCTTCCGCGGCGCCGTCTGGGAAGAAGTGATCATCCATCTTCCCGAGTCGGTGACCCTGGTGTCGCTGTCCGCGACCGTGTCCAACGCCGAGGAGTTCGGTGACTGGCTGGACACCGTCCGTGGCGACACCGAGGTGATCGTCGCAGAGCACCGGCCCGTGCCACTGTTCCAGCATGTGCTCGCCGGGCGCCGGATGTACGACCTGTTCGAGGAGGGCGAGGGCCACAAGAAGGCCGTCAACCCCGACCTCGCCCGCCTGGCCCGCATGGAGGCCACCAGACCGTCGTACCAGGACCGCAGGCGCGGCCGGGCGATGCGCGAGGCCGACCGGGAGCGGGAGCGCAGACAGCGCTCGCGCGTATGGACGCCGGGCCGCCCCGAGGTCATCGAACGCCTCGACTCCGAGGGCCTGCTCCCGGCCATCACCTTCATCTTCAGCCGCGCCGCCTGCGAGGCCGCCGTACAGCAGTGCCTGTACGCGGGACTGAGACTCAACGACGAGGAGGCGCGGGACCAGGTCCGCGCCCTGGTCGAGGAGCGCACCGCCGCCATCCCCTCCGAGGACCTGCACGTCCTCGGCTACTACGAATGGCTGGAGGGCCTGGAGCGCGGTATCGCCGCCCACCACGCGGGCATGCTGCCGACGTTCAAGGAGGTCGTCGAGGAGCTGTTCGTCCGCGGCCTGGTCAAGGCCGTGTTCGCGACCGAGACCCTCGCGCTCGGCATCAACATGCCCGCCCGTTCGGTGGTGCTGGAAAAGCTCGTCAAGTGGAACGGCGAGCAGCACGCCGACATCACCCCCGGCGAGTACACCCAGCTGACCGGCCGCGCCGGCCGCCGGGGCATCGACATCGAGGGCCACGCGGTCGTGCTGTGGCAGCGCGGGATGAGCCCCGAGCACCTGGCCGGTCTCGCGGGCACGCGTACGTACCCGCTGCGCTCCAGCTTCAAGCCGTCGTACAACATGGCGGTCAACCTGGTCGAGCAGTTCGGCCGGCACCGCTCGCGCGAGCTGCTGGAGACCTCCTTCGCACAGTTCCAGGCCGACAAGTCGGTCGTCGGCATCTCCCGGCAGGTGCAGCGCAACGAGGAGGGGCTGGAGGGCTACAAGGCCTCCATGACCTGCCACCTCGGCGACTTCGAGGAGTACGCGCGGCTGCGCCGCGAGCTGAAGGACCGCGAGACCGAGCTGGCCCGGCAGGGTGTCAACCAGCGGCGGGCCGAGGCCGCCGGCGCCCTGGAGAGACTCAAGCCGGGCGATGTCATCCACGTCCCGACCGGCAAGTACGCCGGTCTGGCCCTGGTGCTGGACCCCGGGCTGCCGGCCGGCCGTTCCAACGGCCACCGCGGCTTCGACCACCACGACGGCCCGCGCCCGCTGGTGCTGACCGCCGAACGGCAGGTCAAGCGGCTTGCGTCGATGGACTTCCCGGTGCCGGTCGAGCCGCTGGACCGGATGCGGATCCCGAAGTCGTTCAACCCGCGCTCTCCGCAGTCCCGCCGGGACCTGGCCTCCGCGCTGCGCGCCAAGGCCGGGCACATCCCGCCGGAGCGGGCCCGCAGGAATCGCTCCCAGGCCGCCGACGACCGCGAGATCGCCCGGCTGCGCACGGCGATCCGGGCCCACGCCTGCCACGGCTGCAACGACCGTGAGGACCACGCCCGTTGGGCCGAGCGGTACCACCGGCTGCTGCGCGACACCTCACAGCTGGAACGCCGTATCGAGGGCCGTACGAACACCATCGCACGGACCTTCGACCGGATCGTGGCCCTGCTGACCGAACTGGACTATCTGCGCGGCGACGAGGTCACCGAGCACGGCAAGCGACTCGCCCGGCTGTACGGCGAACTCGACCTGCTGGCCAGCGAATGCCTGCGCGAGGGCGTCTGGGAGGGGCTCGGCCCGGCCGAACTCGCCGCATGCGTCTCGGCGTTGGTGTACGAGGCACGGGTCGGCGACGACGCGATGGCCCCCAAGCTGCCCTCGGGCAGGGCGAAGGCCGTGCTCGGTGAGATGGTCCGGATCTGGGGCCGGCTCGACGGTCTGGAGGAGGAGTTCCGGATCAACCAGACCGAGGGCGTCGGACAGCGCGAGCCCGATCTCGGCTTCGCCTGGGCCGCGTACATGTGGGCCTCGGGCAAGGGGCTCGACGAGGTGCTGCGCGAGGCGGAGATGCCCGCGGGGGACTTCGTGCGGTGGTGCAAGCAGGTCATCGACGTGCTGGGGCAGATCTCGGCGGCGGCTCCCGCGGAGGGGTCGACCGTGGCGAAGGCTGCGCGCAAGGCCGTTGATCAGTTGCTGCGGGGTGTGGTCGCCTACTCGTCTGTGGGGTGACCTGTCGTGTCGCGGGCGCGGGCGGACTGTGGCTGGTCGCGCCCACGCGGCGGAGCCGCATATCGACACAGCCCCGCGCCCCTGGCTTAGTTGACCCTCTGCTCACTCGTAACGGTGAGTCGCTTTCGCATGCCCACTCGCCGTTACCGAACGTGTTCGAATCGCAGCTGAGTGTGTAAATGAGGATGAGCGTACCGCTGCTGTGGGGGCGATTTCAGGTGCTTGCCGAATATGACACGGCGATGATCCGGTCGGACTAAGCTCGCCCGCGGCGCACCGAGTTGAGGTGAATTCGTGCGCCTGTTCCCAATCATGCGATAGATCCCATCAGTTCCATGAACCTTCCCCCAAAAAGCTCTCCCGACACCCAGCCGATTCGTCCCAGAAGGCATCCATGGTGAGTGTTCAGAAGCCTCCCGGCCGCCGTGAACGTCCCTATGCGCGTGTGCTGTTGCCGCCGGCCATATTGATGGCCGCCGCGACCGGGGCGGCCGCCGCCCTCGCACCGGTGTCGGCCCGGATCGCCGTAGGCGCGGTCGGGGCACTCGCCGTGCTGCTGCTCCTCGCCACCGGCGCCGAGGCCGCCCGTCGCGGCCGCACGATCCGCGAGGAACAGGCCGAGCACGCCCGTCACGCCGCGTATCTGCAGCACCGGATCGCCGCCCAGGACGAGCTGATCGAGAAGTTCGCCACCGACATCATCCCCACCGGTCTGCTGCGGCTGCGTGCCGGAGAACCGCTCCGGGACGTCCTGCCCAACATCTACGACACCGACCCCGAACTGCGCGTCCTGCCGGACATGTACCGCCAGATGGCCTACGCCGCGCTGCGCGGCGCCGACCACGAGATCTCGATGCGCGACGCCACCGAGCGCTCCTATGTGAGCATCGCCCGCCGCGTCCAGGCCATCGTCCACCAGCAGTCCAACGAACTGCGGGAGATGGAGGAGGACCACGGCCGCAACCCCGAGGTCTTCGACGACCTGCTGCGCATCGACCACGGCACCTCGCTGATCGGCCGTCTCGCCGACACCATCTCCGTCCTCGGCGGCGGCCGCCCCGGCCGCCAGTGGCCGCTGCCGGTCTCCCTGTACAGCACGCTGCGCGGCGCCATGTCGCGCATCCTGGAGTACCGGCGCATCCAGCTGAACTCCATCGTCAACATCAACATCAAGGGCACCTCCGTCGAGCCGGTCATCCACGCCGCGGCCGAACTCCTCGACAACGCCACCCGCTACTCGCCGCCCACGGCCAAGGTGCACGTCACCGCCACCGAGGTGCAGACGGGCATCGTCATCGAGATCGAGGACGCCGGCGTCAGCCTCACCGAGGAGTCCCGCGCCCGCATCGAGCAGATGATCGAGGACGCCAAGAACCTCGACGACGCCCACAACCTCGGCGAGAACCCGCGCCTCGGCCTCGCCGTCGTCGGCCGCCTGTGCAAGATGTTCGACATGGAGGTCTCGCTGCGGGCCTCCGCCTACGGCGGTGTCCGCGCGATCCTCATCGTGCCGCGCGTGATGACGACCACCGAGCCCGGTGTCGGTGCCGCCCACGGCATCGGTGCCACCGGCACCCCGATGGCCGCGCTCGGCGCCGTCGAGGGCCCCAAGCGCCCGCCGAAGAAGCGCCGCCCCACCAGCCCCAAGATCCCGGCCGGCATCTCCATGGAGGACGACATCCCCGTCGTCACCGAATGGACGGCGGGCGGTCTGCCGCAGCGCCGCAGCCGGATGAAGACCCCGCTGAGCCAGCGCTTCGCCGAAGCGGCCGAGGTCGAGCGCGCCGAGCGCGAGGGCAAGCCCACCATCTGGTCGCAGACCAAGGCCGAAGCCAAGCCCGAGCCCGAGATGGACCCCGAGATCAAGAGGCTCAGGGAGCGGCCGCCCGGCCTGGGGATCGAGGAGTTCTGGGCGGGCCTGCGCAAGGGCATGCCCGAGGACGCCACCGGGCCCGAACTGACCGACTTCACGCTGCACCCGGAAAAGTACGTACATCTGCTCAACGATTCGGACACCGCCACCGAGGCCGCCACCGGGGCCGACGACGAGGGGGACCTCAAGTGATCCAGCAGCGAGGCAACATCGACTGGATGCTCAAGCAGCTGAACGACGGCGTGCCGGGCATCGAGATGATCGTGGTCCTCTCCGCGGACGGACTGCGCATCGCCCGCTACGGCGGAGACCCCGACGCCGCCGACCGGGTGGCCGCCGCCTGCGCCGGCGTACAGAGCCTGGCCGGCGCCATCATCCAGGAGCTGCCCGGCGCCGGTGACATCAAGGTCGTCGTGTTCGAGATCGAGGGCGGCTACTTCTACCTCATGAACGCCGGCGACAACGCCTACCTCGCCGTACTCGCCGACGTGACCTGTGAGCCGGGCCGGATGAGCGGCATGATGCGCGACCTCGTCGTCCGTATCGGCGCCCATCTGACGAGTCCGCCCCGGCGGAACGGGCAGACCGTATGACTCCTCCGCAACGCAAACGGCGCGAGCCGAAACCCCTGCCGCCTCCGCAGCCCCCGGCGCCCAAGCCGGCGGACGGCGAGGCCGAGCCCAAGAACCCCGAACGGCTGTACACGGTCGCCGGATCCGAGGACGGCGCACGCGCCGAACTCGACCTCGTGACGCTGATCGTGGCGCGCGACGCGTCCCGGACGGCCGCCTCACCGGAGCAGGCCGCGGTGCTGCGGCTCTGTGCCAACCCCCTGTCCGTGGCCGAGCTGTCGGCCTACCTGAACCTGCCGTTCAGCGCGATGACCGTCCTGATCACCGAGCTGATCACGGCCGAACTGGTCCAGGTGCGCGCCCCGATCGCCCGTCAGGCGGTTCCCGACCGTTCCATCCTCGAAGCGGTGATGCATGGACTTCAAAGGCTCTGACACCATCCCCGGCCCGCGCACCGAGGATCATCTGCCGCACACGGCCGAGACAGCGGTGAAGATCGTGATCGTGGGCGGTTTCGGCGTCGGCAAGACCACCATGGTCGGTTCCGTCAGCGAGATCAGACCGCTGACCACCGAGGAGACCATGACCCAGGCCGGTATCGGCGTGGACGACAACTACGGCTCCGAATCCAAGACGGCCACCACCGTGGCCATGGACTTCGGCCGCATCAGCATCACCGACAAGCTGGTGCTCTACCTGTTCGGCACCCCCGGCCAGGAGCGCTTCTGGTTCCTGTGGAACGGGCTGTTCGAAGGCGCGCTCGGCGCGGTCGTCCTCGTCGACACCCGGCGTCTGGAGGTCAGCTTCGACGTCATGGGCCGGCTGGAGGAACGCGGCGTCCCCTTCGTCGTCGCCGTCAACACCTTCCCGGACGCGCCCCGTTACCCGGTCGAGGAACTGCGCACCGCACTCGACCTGACCCCGGAGATCCCGATCATGGAGTGCGATGTACGCCGCCGGGCCTCCAGCAGGGACGTACTGCTGACCCTGATGCGCTTCCTGCACTCCATCGCCCTGTCCCGGGCCCTCACCTGACCCGATCCGCAGCCGACCGACCCCCACACCTTCCCGTTCCGGAGCGACACCGTGACGTCTGATTCCTCCCCGCTGACCGACACAGACCCCACCGCCGGCCCGCCGCCGGGCTGCCCCGCGCACGACCTCGGCCCCGGCGGTGTGCACCGGCTCTACGGCCCCGGCGCGCAGGACCTGGGCGACCTCTACGAGCAGCTGCGGGAGCAGCACGGCACCGTGGCGCCCGTGCTGCTGCACGAGGACGTACCGATGTGGGTGGTCCTCGGGCACGCCGAGAACCTGCACCTGGTGCGCAGCCCCTCCCTGTACACGCGCGACAGCCGGATCTGGAGTCCGCTGGCGGAGGGCATGGTCAAGCCCGACCACCCGCTCATGCCGCACATCGCCTGGCAGCCGATCTGCTCGCACGCCGAGGGCGACGAGCACCAGCGGCTGCGCGCGGCGGTCACCTCGGCCATGGCCACCATCGACCAGCGCACCCTGCGCCGCCACATCGGCCGCTACACCCAGGGCCTGGTCAACAGCTTCTGCGAACTCGGCCGGGCCGACCTGGTCTCGCAGTTCGCCGAGCACCTGCCGATGGCCGTCATGTGCGAGATCCTCGGCATGCCCGAGGAGTACAACGACCGGATGGTGCAGGCCGCCCGGGACGCCCTGAAGGGCACCGAGACCGCCATCCAGAGCCACACCTACGTCATGGACGCGCTGAGCCGGCTCACCACCCGGCGGCGCGCCCGGCCCGAGGACGACTTCACCAGCCACCTCGTCACCCACCCCGCCGGACTCGGCGACGACGAGGTCCGCGAACACCTGCGGCTCGTCCTCTTCGCGGCCTACGAGGCCACCGCGAACCTCCTCGCCAACGCGTTGCGCATGGTGCTGACCGAGCCGGGCTTCCGCGCCCAGCTCAGCGGCGGCCAGATGACCGTGCCGGAGGCGATCGAGCAGTCCCTGTGGGACGAGCCGCCGTTCAGCACCGTCCTCGGCTACTACGCCAAGCAGGACACCGAGCTGGGCGGGCAGCGCATCCGCAAGGGCGACGGGCTGCTCTTCGCGCCCGCGCCGGGCAACCTCGACCCGCACATCCGCCCGGACCTGTCCGCGAGCATGCAGGGCAACCGCTCCCACCTCGCCTTCGGCGGCGGCCCGCACGAATGCCCCGGACAGGACATCGGCCGCGCCATCGCCGACGTCGGCGTCGACGCGCTGCTGATGCGGCTGTCCGACATCCAACTCGACTGCCCGGAAGCGGAGTTGCGCTGGCGTTCGTCCATCGCCTCCCGGCACCTGGTGGCCCTGCCCGTGCGCTTCGAACCGAAGCCGCAGCAGGACGTCAACCTTCCGCCGCGGCCCATGGCCGTCCCGGCGCAGCGCTCCACCTGGCAGGTCGGCACCCCGCGCACCGAGCAGGCCCCGGCCCCCGAGCCACGCCCCGCCACGCCGCCCCCCGCCGCGCCGGTGCCCTACCCCACGGCACCCGAACCGGCCCGCCCCCGGGGCCTGTGGCGCCGCGTGCTCCGCTGGTGGCGCGGAGAGTGACCGGGGGCCAGGGCCTGTCCTACTCCTCGGCCCAGCTGCCGTAGGACGACCATGCCCGGAGCACGCGTCCGCTGACGAACGCGTGCTCCCTGCCGGTGACCGGATCGGTGAACTCCAGCCTCCGCGCGAGCAGTTGCAGCGGACGCCGGAAGTCGCCGGCCGGCACCGGGCCGGTCACCTCCGGATACAGCGGATCGCCGAGGATGGGCACGGCGAGCGCGTTCAGGTGCACCCGCAGCTGATGGGTCTGCCCGGTCGCCGGGACCAGCCGGTAGCGGGCGAGGCCGCCCCGGTGCCCGGCCAGTTCGACATATGTTTCGGCGTTCGGCTCGCCCTCGACCTCCAGGGCCGCCTGCACCCCGCGCTCCTTCACGATCCGGCTGCGCACGGTCCGGGGCAGGACCAGCGCGGGATCGTACGGGGCGATCGCCTCGTACTCCTTGCGCACCCGCCGGTCCTGGAACAGCGTCTGGTACGTACCGCGTTCCTCCGGCCGCACCGTGAACAGCACCAGACCCGCCGTCAGCCGGTCCAGGCGGTGCGCGGCGGTCAGCTCCGGGATGCCCAGCTCGTGCCGCAGCCGGGCCAGCGCGGTCTGCGCGACATGGGAGCCGCGCGGGGTCGTGGCGAGGAAGTGCGGCTTGTCGGCGACGACGATGTGCGCGTCCTGGTAGAGCACGTCCACCGGGAACGGCACCGGCACCTCGGGCGGCAGCTCGCGGTGGAACCACACGAACATCCCCGGCTCGTACGGCGCGTCCGGCGCCACCGCCCGCCCGTCGGCGCCGACGACCAGCCCGTCGTCGAACATCGACGCGATCACTCCGGGCCCGGCCCCCGTCAGCCGCTCCACCAGATGCTCCCGCACGGTGGCCCACGCCCCGCCGTACGGCAGCCGCACCCGCACCGGGTCGACACCGTCGCGCTGGGGGAGCGGGGCGGGCGGGGGTGGCGTACGGCGTCTCATCGTGGTCAAGGGTACGAGGCGCAAAGTGGGTGCGGTGCGGGTCGGGCGGTCGGCAGGATGTGGATCATGCCGTATCTCATCAGCCCGGTCGTGCCCGCCGGCACGCTCGCCCGCACCGCCCAGCCCGCCCTTCCCACCGGCGACGGCCTGCTGCTGCGCCCCTGGCAGCCGCAGGACGCGCCCGCCGTGTACGCCGCCTTCCAGGATCCGCTGATGCACCAGTGGCACATCCGGGCCGCCGACTCCGAGGAGGAGGTCGCCGGCTGGATCACGCAGTGGGTGAGCGGCTGGAAGGAGGAGACCGAGGCCCAGTGGGCCGTCGTGGACGCGGACACCGGCGAACTGCGGGGCCGGGTCGCACTGCGCCAGATGCTGCTCGGCGACGGCTGCGCCGAGGTCGCGTACTGGACGGTCGCCCGGGCGCGGGGCCGGGGTGTCGCGGTGCGGGCCACCACCGCCCTGTCCCGCTGGGCGTTCGACGAGGTCGGCTTCCACCGCCTCGAACTCTCCCACGCCACCGCCAACGAGGCCTCCTGCCGCGTGGCCGTGAAGGCCGGCTTCGCCGCGGAGGGCACCAAGCGCAGCGCCCTGCTGCATCCGGACGGCTGGCACGACATGCACCTCCACGCGCGCGTCCGCGGGGACTGACCCAGCCCTCGGACCGTCCCGTCGAACGCGATACATCGTGTGTATTGCCCCCGCATGCGGGACGCGATATGTTCGGTCACGGATATTCGGGAGCGAGGTGATCGTCATGGCCGTGAAGCGGCGCAAGCTCGGCAACCCGCTGGCACTCGCGGTGCTGGCGACCCTGTGGCAGAAGCCCATGCACCCGTACGAGATCGCCCAGACCCTGCGCCGCCAGGGCAAGGACAGCAGCACGAAGATCAACTACGGCTCGCTCTACACGGTCGTGCAGAGCCTGGAGAAGCACGGCCTGGTCGAGGTGACCGACGTCGAGCGGCAGGGCAACCGCCCCGAGCGCACGGTGTACGGGCTCACCGACGCCGGGCGCGAGGAGCTGACCGAGTGGCTGTCGGACCTGATGGCCGTCCCGGTCAAGGAGTTCCCGATCTTCGAGACCGCCCTGTCCGTCATGGGGGTCCTGCACCCCGATGACGTGGTGCGGCTGCTCCAGGAGCGGCTGAGCACGCTGGAGGTGCAGGTGGCCAGCGGGCGCGGCGCGCTGGAGAAGCTGTACGAGACCCTTCCGCGGCTCTTCCTCGTGGAGACGGAGTACCAGCTGCACATGCTCCAGGCGCAGACCGACTGGGTCCGCGGCTTCCTGGAGGAGATCGAGAAGGGCACGCTGCCGGGCGTGGACGGCTGGCGGCGCTACCACGAGACAGGGGAGCTGCCGGCCGAATTCAGCTGAACCCAGCAGAGAAAGCCGACCCCGGCAGGGCTGTTGCAGCAGCTCCGCCGGGGTCGCGAACCCCGAAACGGATCCGCCGTGCGGCGGCTCCGGGCGATCGAGGTGCGGCACACCCAGGATAGCCCGGCGCTCTTCACGCGGATCTTCGTGATCCGCGCGCTCGGCGGATCTTCCACGGTCCGCGTGCTCAGCGGATCGTCCATGGTCCGCTCGCTCGGCGGATCGTCCGTCATCCGCTCATTCAGGAGAGCAGCCGTCATGAACACTCCTGCGCCCGCAGTGCAGGCGCGCCGACTCGTCAAGACCTATCCCGGTGACATCACCGCCCTCAACGGCATGGACATCACCGTGGCACCGGGCACCGTCTTCGGGCTCCTCGGCCCCAACGGCGCCGGCAAGTCCACCACCGTCAAGATCCTCACCACGCTGGCCCGCCCCGACTCCGGCACCGCCGCCGTCGCCGGGCACGACGTGCTGCGCCACCCCGACCGGGTGCGCCGCGCGATCGGCGTGGTGGCCCAGCACTCCGGCGCCGATCCGGTCGCGACCGGCCGGGAGAACCTGCAACTCCAGGGCCGCCTCTACGGACTGCGCGGCGCGGCGCTGAACCGCCGGGTGGACGAGCTGCTGGCGCGGTTCGCCCTCGCCGACGCCGCCCGCCGGCAGGTCAAGGGCTACTCGGGCGGCATGCGGCGCCGTCTCGACGTCGCCCTCGGGCTGGTGCACCGGCCCGAGGTGCTCTTCCTGGACGAGCCGACCACCGGACTGGACCCGGAGGCGCGCACCGCGATGTGGGAGGAGATCGACCGGCTGGCCGGCCAGGACGGTCTGACGATCCTGCTCACCACGCACTATCTGGAGGAGGCCGACCGGCTCGCCGAGCGCATCGCGATCGTCGACCGCGGCCGGATCGTGGTCGAGGGCACCCCGGACGCCCTCAAGGGCGAACTGCGCGGCGACGCCGTGCACATGGAGCTGGACGAGCCGGTCGGCGAGGCCGGGCGCACCCCGCTCACCGGCGCCCTCACCGCCCTGCCCGGAGTGCACGAGGCACTGTGCGAGGGGCGCCGGATCAGCGTCCGCGCCGATGACGGCGCGGCCGCGGTGCCCGCGCTGCTCGCCGCGCTGGACCGGGCCGGGGTCACCGTCGCCTCCGCCACCGTCGCCCGGCCCTCACTGGACGACGTCTACCTCCGGCACGCCGGGCGCCGGTACGCGGAGGCCGAGGCACAGACCGTCCTGACCGGAACAGGAGATGCGCGATGAGCAACGCCCTCACCCAGACCTGGTACATGACCCAGCGCCAGCTGCGGGTGTTCGCCCGGCAGCCCGCCTACGCGGTCATCACCCTGATCCAGCCGGTGATCTGGCTGTTCCTGTTCGGCAACCTGTTCAAGAAGGTCGTCGAGCTGGGCGGCTTCGGCACCACCTCGTATCTGGACTACCTGGTGCCCGGTGTCGTGGTGATGAGCGCGCTCGGCTCCAGCATGTGGGCCGGCATGGGCACGTTGGAGGAGATCCAGCGCGGCACCCTCGACCGGTTCCTGACCACCCCGGTCAGCCGGGCCGCGCTGATGAACGGCAATGTCGTCAACAACGGCCTGGTCACCGTGTTCCAGTCGGTCGTCATCGTGCTGCTCGGCCTGCTCGGCGGCGCCGATTACCCCGGCGGCATCGGCGGCATCGCGATCCTCGTGCTGGCCGCCGTACTGCTCGGCACGGTCTTCGGAGCCCTGTCCAACGCGCTCGGCATGCTCGTGCGCGAACGGGAGTCGATCATCGGCATCAACACCTTCCTCCTGCTGCCGCTGACCTTCCTCTCCAGCGCCTTCATGGCACCCTCGCAGATGCCGGGCTGGATGCGGCACATCGCCGACTTCAACCCGCTCAACTGGGCGATGGTGGCGGGACGTTCGGCGATGTCCGGGGATCCGGACCGGGCTGCCGTCCTCAGCCGTGGCGGCGCGCTGCTCGCGCTCGCGATCGCGGCGGTGTGGCTGTCGATCCGCACGGTCCGCTCCTACCAGAGGTCGGTGTGATGATGTAGGGCATGCCCGCCTATGACCTCGCGGACCGACTCGTCGTCGGTGTCGCCTCCAGCGCCCTGTTCGATCTGCGGGAGTCGGACGCGGTCTTCCGCGAGCAGGGCGAGGAGGCCTACCGGGCCTACCAGGAGGAGAACGTGGACGCGACGCTCCGGCCCGGGGTCGCGTTCGCGTTCATCCGCAGGCTGCTGTCGCTGAACGACCTCGGCGAGCCGGGAGATCCGCTCGTCGAGGTCATCATCCTCTCCCGCAACGACCCCGACACCGGCCTGCGGGTCATGCGGTCCATCCAGGCCCATGAACTGCCCATCAGCCGGGCCGTGTTCATGCAGGGCAGAGCGCCGCATGCGTTCATCACCGCGCTGAACATGTCGCTGTTCCTGTCCGCGAACGGAGACGACGTGCGCGAGGCGGTCGCCGCCGGTCTGCCGGCCGGGCATGTGCTCGGATCGTCGTACGCCGACGACCCCGCCGACCGCGAGCTGCGGATCGCCTTCGACTTCGACGGGGTGCTCGCCACCGACGCCGCCGAGCGGGTCTACCAGGCCGACGGTCTGGAGGAGTTCCGCGCGCACGAGGCCCGTAACGCGGCGACCCCGCACGACCCCGGGCCGCTGCGCGACTTCCTCGCCGGAGTGAACCGGATACAGCGGCGGGAGGAGGAGCGACGCGCGATCGATCCGGGCTACCCGAGCCGGGTGCACGTCTCCCTCGTGACCGCGCGCAACGCGCCGGCGCACGAACGGGCCGTGCGGAGCCTCAAGCAGTGGGGTGTGCGGGTCAACGGCGCCTTCTTCCTCGGCGGGATAGAGAAGGGCGCGGTCCTGAAGGTGCTCCGACCGCACATCTTCTTCGACGACCAGGTGACCCACCTGGAGAGCGCGTCCCGGACCACGCCCAGCGTGCACATCCCCTTCGGCAAGCTCAACGAGACGGCACCCTGAGGGCGGACCGCCCTCACGCGGCCTGCGCGCCGCCCTCCTGCTCGGCCTCGATACGGGCGTTCCAGTCCCGCTTGGAGGCCTGCCAGCCGTCCTCGTTGTGGCCGAGGCGCCAGTAGCCGGAGATCGACAGGTCCTCGCGCGGGAGGTCGAGTTCCACCCGCAGCAGCCGGCGCAGCTCCTTGACGCAGGCCGCCTCGCCGTGCACGAACGCGTGCACCCGGCCCTCGGGGAACCGGAGCGCGCGCACGGCCTCCACCAGTGCCTCGCCGACCGGCCGGTCCCCGCGGTGCAGCCAGACGACCTCCACATCGGAGTCGATCTTCTGCTCCTCCTCGGGGCCGGACACCTCCACGAAGGCATGGGCGCGGGCGCCGGCGGGCAGGGCCTCCAGGGACCGTGCGATCGCGGGCAGCGCGCTCTCGTCACCGGCGAGCAGATGCCAGTCGGCGGCCGGGTCGGGGGCGTAGGCGCCGCCGGGGCCCATGAAGCGCACGGTCTCGCCCGGTTGCACCCGGGTGGCCCACGGGCCTGCCAGGCCCTCGTCGCCGTGGACGACGAAGTCCAGGGTCAGCTCCCGGTGCCCGGGATCCCAGGCACGCACGGTGTACGTCCGGGTCACCGGCCACTGCTCCCGAGGGAACTCCGCGCGGATCCGCTCCAGGTCGAACGGCTCCGGGTAGGTCATGCCCGCGGGGCCGAAGAGCAGCTTCACATAGTGGTCGGTGCAGGTGTCCGCCGCGAAGTCGGTGAGGCCCTCGCCGCCGAGCACCACCCGCTGCATGTGCGGGGTCAGTCGCTCGGTGCGGACCACCTGGGCGGTGCGGGTCTGGCGCGGCTTACGTCCCGGACGCTCTGCCATCACGGCCTCCTGCAAGTTGGTTAGGTTTACCTAAGTTAGCATCCGCCTCCAGGGAACACCTCTTCTCCGGGTGGTGAGGGAGAGGCTTTTGCCGGAATATTCCGATCAAGGTCATCCGGTGAGCGTGGTCAGAAGCCGCTGCAGGGAGCCGCCGAGCCCCCATCGCCCGGCCAGTTTCTCCAGCGCCGCCGGGTCGCGCGGGGCGTGCGGCAGGGCCGTGTCGATGTCCGGAAGCGGCACGTCCGCGGCCACCCGGACCACCTTCGGCGCGACCGCCACATACGGCCGGGCCTCGGTGAGCCGCTTGCGCTGCGACGGCGTCAGCTTCGCCTTCGGGTCGTCCACCGCCGCCATGATCCCGTCCAGGTCGCCGAACTCGGCGAGCAGCTTGGCCGCCGTCTTCTCGCCGATCCCGGCCACGCCCGGCAGGCCGTCGCTCGGGTCGCCGCGCAGCAGCGCCAGATCCGCGTACCCCCGACCGTCGACTCCGTACTTCTCGCGCAGCACCGCCTCGTCGGTCAGCTGCAGCGTGCCGACGCCCTTGAGCGGGTACAGCACCCGGATCCCGCGCACGTCGTCCACCAGCTGGTACAGATCGCGGTCGCCGGTGACGATGTCCACCGGGCCCTCGGCGCGTGCGGTGAACGTGCCGATCACGTCGTCCGCCTCGTAGCCGGCGACGCCGACCCGGGCGATCCCGAGCGCGTCCAGCACGTCCTCGATGACCGGCACCTGCGGGGAGAGGGTGTCGGGCACCTCCTCCTCGTCCGGGGCGCCCTCGTGCTCCTCGGCGACCCGGTGCGCCTTGTAGGTGGGGATGAGGTCCACCCGCCACTGCGGCCGCCAGTCGGCGTCCATGCAGGCCACCAGCTGCTGCGGCCGGTGGTCCTTGACCAGCCGGTCGATGAAGTCCAGCAGCCCGCGCACGGCGTTCACCGGCGTGCCGTCCGGTGCCTTCACGGAGTCCGGGACGCCGAAATAGGCGCGGAAGTACAGCGATGCGGTGTCGAGGAGCATGAGTCGTCCGGTCACGCTCGCATCATGCCGTACGGCACTGACAGGCGCCCTTCGCCCCGGAACGCGTTGCGTGATGCGCATCGCCGTGAGCCCGGCCACTGCTCGGTTTGCCCTCTCTTGACCTGGGCAGGCGCCGCCCCGGAGCGAGGGGGGTTGCTCTTTCCGACTGTCGGCGACTCTTCGTCTCCCTGTTCCGTCATCGAGACGAGAGGTACGCGTGGGATCGAGGCTTGAGGCCGAGCACCTGTTCAAGGTGTTCGGCAGACGACCGGACGAAACGGTGCAGCGCCTGCGGCAGGGCGCCGACCGGGAGGAGCTGCGCGCCGACGGCACCACCGCCGCCGTGATCGACGCCTCCTTCCGGGTCGAGGCGGGCGAGATCTTCGTCGTCATGGGTCTGTCGGGCTCCGGAAAGTCCACCTTGCTGCGCATGCTCAACGGCCTGCTGGAGCCGACCGCGGGCAGCGTCCGCTTCGACGGCCAGGATCTGACCCGGCTCACCGCCCGCGAACTGCGCGAGCTGCGCTCGAAGAAGATCAGCATGGTGTTCCAGCACTTCGCGCTGTTCCCGCACCGCAGCGTCCGCGACAACGCCGCCTACGGCCTGGCGGTGCAGGGCGTGCCCCGACCCGAGCGCGAGCGCCGCGCCGACGAGGCGCTCGCCCTGTGCGGACTGGCCGGCTGGGAGGACTCCTGGCCCGACGAGCTGTCCGGCGGCATGCAGCAGCGCGTGGGCCTCGCCCGCGCCCTCGCCACCGACGCCGACCTGCTCCTGATGGACGAGTCGTTCAGCGCCCTGGACCCGCTGATCCGCCGTGACATGCAGGACCAGCTCCTCGAACTCCAGAAGACGCTGAAGAAAACCATCGTCTTCATCACCCACGACCTCAACGAGGCCATGCGCCTCGGCGACCGCATCGCCGTCATGCGCGACGGCCGCGTCGTGCAGACCGGCACCGCCGAGGACATCCTGCTGCGCCCCGCGAACGACTACGTCGCCTCCTTCATCCAGGACGTCGACCGCTCCCGCGTGCTGACGGCGGGCGCCCTCATGGACACCTCGGTCACGGCCGACGCGCCCCTGTGCGGCTGTGAGACCGCGACCCGCGAGACGCCGTTCACGAAGCTGTGCGCCATCAGCGCCCGGCTGTCCCACCGCGTCTCCGTCGTGGACGAGGCGAACCGGGTCATCGGTGTCGTCCCGAGGCAGCGGCTGCTCGGCTTCCTCGGCGACGAGACGGCCGATGCCGCGCCCTGCGACAACCCGGACGGGAAGGTGATCAGCCGTGCCTAGGATCCACCTCGGCGACTGGGTCGACTCCGGCGTCAACTGGCTGGTCGACCACCTCTCCTGGCTCTTCGACGCCATCAAGACCGTCATGGAGGGCATGTACAACGGCATCGACGCCGTGCTCGGCGCGCCCGAGCCGCTGCTGATGGCCAGCATCCTCGCCGTCATCGCCTGGTGGCTGCGCGGACTGCTGGCCGGTGTCCTCGCCTTCGCCGGATTCGCCCTCGTCGACTCGCTCGCCCTGTGGGACCGGGCCATGTCCACGCTCGCCCTGGTCCTCGTGGCGACCGTGATCGCGCTGGTGATCTCGCTCCCGCTCGGCATCTGGGCGGCCCGCTCCAAGGCGGTCAGCGCGGTCGTACGACCCGTTCTGGACCTGCTCCAGACGATGCCGTCGATGGTGCTGCTGATCCCGGCCATGCTGTTCTTCGGCCTCGGTACCGCCGCCGGTGTCGTCGCCACCCTGATCTTCGCGCTCGCCCCCGGCGTCCGCATGACCGAGCTGGGCATCCGCCAGGTCGACGCCGAACTGGTCGAGGCCGCCGAGGCGTTCGGCACCACCCCGCGGGACATCCTGTGGCGCGTCCAGCTGCCGCTCGCCCTGCCGACCATCATGGCCGGCGTCAACCAGGTGATCATGCTGGGCCTGTCCATGGTCGTCATCGCCGGCATGGTCGGCACCGGCGGCCTCGGCGGCGCCGTGAACGAGGCCATCGGCCAGCTCGACATCGGCTACGGCTTCGAGGCGGGCGTCGGCATCGTGGTCCTCGCCATCTACCTGGACCGGATCACCGGCGCGCTCGGCACCCAGCTCTCCCCGCTGGGCCGCAGGGCCGCCGCGAAGGCGCCCACGCGCGCGTGGACGTACCGTCCGCGCCCGGCCGTCGCCGTCGTCGGCGTGGTCGTCCTCGCGCTCGTCGCGGGCGGGATGGGGATCTTCGGCTCCTCGAACGGCACTTCCGAGGCCTCCGGCACCGACGTCGGCAAGGGCAAGGAGATCAAGATCGGCTACATCCCCTGGGACGAGGGCGTCGCCTCGACCTTCCTCTGGAAGGAGATCCTGGAGGAACGCGGCTTCAAGGTCACCACCACCCAGTACGCGGCCGGCCCCCTCTACACCGGCCTCGCCACCGGCCAGATCGACTTCGAGACCGACTCCTGGCTGCCCACCACCCACGCCGAGTACTGGAAGAAGTACGGCAAGCAGCTGGACGACCTCGGCTCGTGGTTCGGCCCCACCTCCCTGGAGCTGACCGTCCCGTCGTATGTGAAGGACGTGAACTCCCTGGCGGACCTGAAGGACCACGCCTCCGAGTTCGGCGGGAAGATCGTCGGCATCGAGCCCAGCGCGGGCGAGATGGGCCTGCTCAAGAGCAAGGTCCTCAAGGAGTACGGCCTGCAGGGCACGTACGAGGTGATCGACGGCTCCACCCCGGCCATGCTCGCCGAGCTCAAGCGCGCCTACGCCAGGAAGGAGCCGGTCGTCGTCACCCTGTGGTCCCCGCACTGGGCCTACAACACCTACGACCTGAAGAAGCTCAAGGACCCCCAGGGCGCCTGGGGCAAGGGCGACGGCGTGCACACCCTCTCCCGCAAGGGCTTCACGCAGGACAATCCGCAGGTCGGACGCTGGCTGAGGAACTTCTCCATGACCGAGAAGCAGCTCACGAGCCTGGAGGCGCGGATCCAGCAGGCAGGCAAGGGCCAGGAGCAGGACGCCGTCCGCAGCTGGCTGCGGCAGAACCCCGGCCTGGTCGACACATGGGCCCCGGTCGCCAGGAACGACGCCCGCGGCCGGGCGGCCGGGTGACCTGACCGAGTACGGCAGGAATCCGGTCAATCACAGATCGTGGCGAACCTTGGCCAGGATGGGTGCCCGGCCCAGCTGATCGGCATATTCACCCCTGTCCGGGAGGACGTCCCGGGCGCACCGGGTGCCCTGTCACACTGGCGCGAACCATGAGGTCGGGGGTTCGGCGGCATGTCGAGGATGTGACAGCCGCGTGAAACGGTTTGCCGAACATGCGTAGGGTGCAGAGAAGTCATCAGGAGCGGTGCGCCCGGACCCGGGCGCCCGGACAGCGGCACGACGAGCGAGGGAGGGAGCCGGAGCGATGGGCGACCACAAAGAACAGCCCGTTCGGGTGGGCGCGGCCGTGCGGCGCCGCCGCCGTGCCCTGAACCTGACCCTTGCCGTCGTCGCCGAGCGAAGCGGTCTCTCGGTGCCCTTCCTCAGCCAGGTCGAGAACGACCGGGCCCGCCCCAGCCGCACCTCCCTGGAGAAGCTGGCCGACGCCCTGCGCACCACGGCCGTCGAACTCCTCGCCGCCGCCGACCCGGCGGCCAGTGTGGACGTCGTGCGCGCCGACCCGGCCGCCGAGGGCGACCTGGCGCCCCGCACCCGCTCCCTGGTGCGCGGCCACCACCAGCTGCACGCCTCCGAGTTCACCGGCGACCACGACGCCGGCCGCGAGTTCCAGCACCGCAACGACGAGCTGATGTACGTCGCCGACGGTGCCGTGGAGATCGAGGCCGAGGGGCGCGCGTATCGCCTGGGACGCGGGGACACGTTGTACCTGACCGGCGGGGTCCGGCACCGGTGGCGGGCGACCGTCCCCGACACGCGGGTGGTCGTGGTGGCGGTGGCGGAACACATCGAGGCCGTGCAGGACCGGTCGCGTTAGTGCGGGTCGTCTCCCTGGTCCCGTCCCTCACCGAGGCCGTCGCCGTGACGCTGCCCGAAGTCCTCGTCGGTGCGACCGACTGGTGCACCCACCCGGCGGGCCTGGACGTCAGCCGGATCGGCGGGACGAAGAACCCGGACACGGAACGGATCGTCGCCCTCGCCCCCGATCTGGTGATCGCCAACGAGGAGGAGAACCGCGCGCCGGACCTCGACGCCCTGCGCGCGGCGGGCCTGCGGGTGCTGGTCACCGAGGTGCGCGGGGTGCCGCAGGCCTTCGCCGAGCTGGCGCGGGTGCTCACCGCGTGCGGCGCGCGGGGACGCCCCGGCTGGCTGGTGGAGGCGGAGGAGGCGTGGGCGGCCCTGCCGCGGGCGCGGGGCCGTACGACGGCGGTCGTGCCGATCTGGCGACGGCCCTGGATGGTTCTCGGCCGGGACACCTTCGCGGGTGACGTCCTCGCCCGGCTCGGCGTCGACCACCGCCACGCCGGCCACCCCGAGCGCTACCCCCGCGTCCCGCTGGAGGAGTTGCGGGAGGCTGCCCCGGACCTGGTGGTGCTCCCCGACGAGCCCTACCGCTTCACCGCCGACGACGGACCGGAGGCCTTCCCGGGCCTGCCCTGCGCCCTGGTCAGCGGGCGGCATCTGACCTGGTACGGCCCGTCGCTGCGAGTCGCGCCACGGGTGCTGGGCGAGGCGCTGCGAGCAGCTCGCCGCTGAGCAGCCCGCGCACGGTGCCGGCCACGGCGGCCAGCCAGGCGGCGGCGAGGACGGCGTACAGCGCTACGGCCAGCCCGTCGTACACCGCGAGACCGGTGTGCCGGGCGAGGGCCATGGCGCCGGTGACACAGGTGCCCACCGGGAAGGTGAAGGCCCACCAGGTCATCGCGAACCCCATGCCCCGCCGGCGGGCCCGCACCACGTGCGCGGTCGCCAGTGCCAGCCACAGCAGCGCGAACCCCATGACCGGCACCCCGTACAGCACGGCGAACACGCTGAGGCCGCGGTCGTACGGGGCCGGCACGACCCCGGGCGCCAGGTCCGCGATCTTGCCGACCGCGGTGGTGGACTGCCCGAGCGGGCCCAGGACCAGGAACAGGGTCGGGGTGAGCGCGAGCGGCAGCGGGGCGGGGCCGATCAGCCGGGCGAAGACCAGCGGCAGCATCAGCAGCGTCGCGAGCAGGCTCAGCCCGAACATCGCCAGGCAGGCCAGCAGCAGGGTCTCGCGGGGCTGGCCCGGCGGCAGATGCGGCACGAGCAGCGGTCCGAGCGCGGCCGACACCATGGGCGCGACCAGCGGCAGCAGCCACACCGGGGTCGCCTGCGCCGGGTCGGCCCGATGCCGTACGGCCATCAGGTACGGCACGGCCACGGCGGCCGCGAGCCCGACCGCCGTACCGGCGGTGAACAGGACGGCGTCCAGGACGACGGCCGGGCGGGTGCCGATCAGATCCCGCCCGGCCGTCAGGGCGCCACCGCCGACCGCCAGCAGGGCCATCGACAGGCAGCCGTAGAAGGGCGCCACGGCCGGGTCGAGGAGGTGGGCGCGGGCCTGGTCACCGTGCCGGGCCCAATGCAGGGTCCGGGCCGCCAGCAGGGCGCACAGCATGGTCAGGGACAGGGCCCAGGCCCCGGCGAAGACATCGCGCAGGACCCCCGATTGCGCGGGGAGCGCGACTCCGGCGGAGCCGAGGATGGCGGTGCCCATGACGGACGCGTACCAGTTGGGGCCGAGGTGGCGGACCCGGGCGGCGCGGGCGGCGGAGGTGGCGGACAGGGGGTGGGCTGCGGTGACCATGACCCCACGGTCCCGCCGCCGCCCGCCCCTGACCAGGGAGTTCCTTTCTATCAGGACATAAGCTGGTCTTATGACTGAGGTCGAGGGGCAGCGAGAGCGCACCACATCACTGGCACACCGGGTGCCCGACCTGGCCGCGCTGGAGCTGCTGCTGGCGGTGGCGCGGCTGGGCAGTCTCGGCGCGGCGGCGCGCGAGGTCGGCATCACCCAGCCCGCCGCCAGCAGCCGGATCCGCTCCATGGAACGGCAGCTGGGCGTGGCCCTGGTGGACCGCTCGCCGCGCGGTTCCCGGCTCACGGACGCGGGCGCCCTGGTCACGGACTGGGCCCGCCGGGTCGTGGAGGCGGCGGCGGCCTTCGACGTGGGGGCGCGGGCGCTGCGGGACCGGCGGGACTCGCGCCTCAGGGTCGCGGCGAGCATGACCATCGCCGAGTACCTGCTGCCCGGCTGGCTCCTCGCGCTCCACGCCGAGCGCCCGGACACGGCGGTCTCCCTCCTCGCCGGCAACTCGGCGAAGGTCGCGGAGCTGCTGCTGTCCGGTGAGGCGGACCTGGGCTTCGTGGAGGGGCTGTCGGTCCCGACGGGCCTGGACTCCGCCGTCATCGCCCACGACCGCCTGGTCGTCGTCACGGCGCCCGGCCATCCCTGGGCCCGCCGCAGGCGCCCCCTGACGGCCGAGGAGCTGGCCGCCACGCCCCTCATCCTCCGTGAGCGCGGCTCCGGCACCCGCCAGGTCCTGGACGCGGCACTCGGCGGCCTCGCCCGCCCCCTGATCGAGCTGTCCTCGACGACGGCGGTGAAGGCGTCGGCGGTGAGCGGAGCGGGCCCCTCGGTGCTGAGCGAACTGGCGGTGGGGGAGGAGCTGTCGATGCGGCGCCTGGTCAGCATCCCGCTGGAGGACGTCACCCTGCGCCGTGCCCTGCGGGCGGTCTGGCCCACGGGGCACCGCCCGACGGGCCCGGCACGGGAGCTGCTGTCGCTGACACGGGGGTGACGGCGCGCCACTCCGGGGCGGCGCCGCCCGGCCCGCCCACTTGGCCCCGGCTCAGCAGGCGGCGGTGACCAGCGCCTCCATCACCCGAAGGTCCTCGCCCATCTCGGGATGCCACTGCACACCCAGTGCCCAGCCCCGGTCGGCGGGCAGCTCGATCGCCTCCACGGTCCCGTCCGCCGCGTGGGCCGACGGCACGAGTCCCGCGCCGAGCCGGTCGACGGCCTGGTGGTGATAGGTGGGCACGGTCGTCTCCTCCGGGGCGATCCCGGCGTACAACGTCCCCGGCACCGGCTTGACCGGGTGCCCGCCGAACCTGCCGACGGCCTCCACGTGTCCGTCGAGGTGCTGCGTCAGCGTCCCGCCGAGGGCGACGTTCAGCAACTGCATGCCCCGGCAGATGCCCAGCAGGGGCAGGCCGGCGTCCAACGCGGCCTCGATCAGGGCGAGTTCCCAGGCGTCACGGGCCAGGGCGGGAGGGCCGGTACGGTGGTCGCGCTCGGTGCCGTAGCGGGCCGGGTCCACGTCCGGGCCGCCCGCGATGACCAGCCCGTCCAGCCGGGCCGCCGTCTCCGCCGCGCGCCCGGGTGCGTCCGGCGGCAGCATGCAGGCCAGGCCGCCGGCCCGCTGCACCAGCCGTGGATAGCCGGCCGGCAGCAGCGCCGCCTCCAGCTCCCACACGCCCCAGCGCGCGCCGGTCTCCAGATATGTGCTCACACCGATCAGCGGCCGTCCGGTCATGCTGCCCTCCCCGGCAGTCAAAGGTTCATCTGTATACCTTTGCAGAACCGTCCTATGTCAGGAAGCCCCGCAGCAGCGCCGCCGTGCCCGCGCAGTGCTCGCGCATCATCTCCCGCGCGCCGTCCGCGTCCCCGTCCAGCACCGCCTCCACCAGCGCGGTGTGCTGGCGCTGCGAGTGCTCCAGGTTGCGCACCAGCAGCGGGATGCAGTCGAGCAGGTCGTTCACCGTGGCCCGGACCGCCGCGTACTGGGCGGTCAGCGAGGGCGAGCCGCACAGCTCGGCCAGCGTCAGATGCAGCAGGGTGTCCGCCCGCCGGTAGTCGGCGAGCGGGGCCTCGTGGGTGCGGTCCAGCGCCTCGCGCAGCCGGCCGGCCTGCTCCCCGGCCAGCCCGTGCGCCGCGCACAGCCCGGCCGCGCCCACCTCCAGGACCTCGCGGAAACGCAGCACGTCCTCGATGTCGACCTCGGCGATCCGCCGCCGCAGCTCGTCCTCGCCGCCGGCGTCGGCACGCGGCAGGACGAACGTTCCGCCGTAGCGTCCGCGCCGCGCCTCCACCAGCCCCTGGTCCTGGAGCACCTTCAGCACCTCGCGCAGCGTCACCCGGCTGATCCCGAGCCGCTCCGCAAGCTCCCGCTCGGCCGGCAGCCGCTCCCCGCCCGGCACCAGTCCGAGCCGTACGACCTGGAGGATCTGCTCCAGCGCCTCCTCGAAGCCGTTGCCCGCCCGCACCGGCCGCAGCACCGGAGCGAGCCGGTCACCCACTCCCTGCGCGTCGCTCTCCTGGGACATCCGGCCGTACCCCCTTCCCAAGCAATGGTTCTGAGCAATACCTTATGGCTCCCGGCCCGGCCGAAAAAGCGCGAAGGCGCCGAAGGAGGCTCTCCCGTGGCAGACCGCACACCCCCGCTCAGCGTCGAGGAACTGCACGCCCTCGTCGCGAGCGGTGAGATCGACACTGTCGTCCTGGCCTTCCCCGATATGCAAGGGCGCCTCCAGGGCAAGCGGTTCGCCGCCCGCTTCTTCCTCGACGAGGTCCTGCACCACGGCACCGAGGGCTGCAACTACCTCCTCGCCGTCGATACCGAGATGAACACCGTCGACGGCTACGCGATGTCCTCCTGGGACCGCGGCTACGGCGACTTCGCGATGCGCCCCGACCTCGCCACCCTGCGCCGCATCCCCTGGCACCCCGGCACCGCCCTGCTGGTCGCGGACCTCGCCTGGAACGACGGCTCGCCGGTCGTCGCCGCGCCCCGCCAGATCCTGCGCCGCCAGCTGGAGCGGCTCGCCGAGCTGGGCTACACCGCCCAGGTCGGCACCGAGCTGGAGTTCATCGTCTTCAAGGACTCCTACGAACAGGCCTGGGACGCGGGCTACCGCGGGCTCACCCCCGCCAACCAGTACAACATCGACTACTCCATCCTCGGCACCGGCCGCATCGAGCCCCTGCTGCGCCGGCTGCGCAACGACATGTCGGGCGCCGGGCTCACCGTCGAGTCCGCCAAGGGCGAATGCAACCCGGGCCAGCACGAGATCGTCTTCCGCTACGACGAGGCCCTCGTCACCTGCGACCAGCACGCGCTGTACAAGACCGGCGCCAAGGAGATCGCCGCCCAGGAGGGCGTCTCGATCACCTTCATGGCCAAGTACAACGAGCGCGAGGGCAACTCCTGTCACATCCACCTCTCGCTCGCCGACGCCGACGGCCACAACGCCATGGCCGACGGCGACGGAATGTCCGACGTCATGCGGCACTTCCTCGCCGGCCAGCTCGCCGCCCTGCGTGACTTCTCCCTCCTCTACGCCCCGAACATCAACTCCTACAAGCGCTTCCAGCCGGGCTCCTTCGCCCCCACCGCCGTCGCCTGGGGCCACGACAACCGCACCTGCGCCCTGCGCGTGGTCGGCCACGGCCGCTCCCTGCGCTTCGAGAACCGCCTCCCCGGCGGTGATGTGAACCCCCACCTCGCCGTCGCCGGTCTGGTCGCGGCCGGCCTGTACGGCATCGAGCAGAAACTCGAACTCCCCGAACCCTGCACCGGCAACGCCTACACCGCCGGCCTCGCCCACGTCCCGACCACTCTGCGCGAGGCCGCCGAGCTGTGGGAGAACAGTGCGATCGCCAAGGCGGCCTTCGGGGACGAGGTCGTCGCCCACTATCGCAACATGGCGCGCGTCGAGCTGGAGGCCTTCGACGCCGCGGTCACCGACTGGGAGCTTCGCCGCTCCTTCGAACGCCTGTGAGCCAGCCCGTGAAAGGTCAATTCGTGTCCGACTCAGACGAGTTGAAGGTCCTCAACCCCGCCACGGAAGAGGTCGTCGCCACCGTCCCCGCCGCGACCGAGGAGGACGTGGCCGCCGCCGTCGTACGGGCCGCGCGCGCCCAGAGCGGATGGGCCGCCCTCGCCCCCGCCGACCGGGCCCGGCTGCTGCGCCGTTTCGCGGACGTGGTCGACGCCCACACCGAGGAACTCGCCCAGCTGGAGGTCCGCGAGGCGGGGCACACCGTCGGCAACGCCCGCTGGGAGGCCGGCAACGCCCGCGACCTGCTGCTGTACGCGGCAGGCGGCGCCGAACGCGTCCTCGGCAGGCAGATCCCGGTGCCCGGCGGCTGGAACGTCACCTTCCAGGAACCCCTCGGCGTCATCGGCGTGATCGCCCCCTGGAACTTCCCGATGCCGATCGCTGCCTGGGGCTCCTTCCCGGCGCTCGCGGCCGGCAACGCGGTCGTCCTCAAGCCCGCCGAGACCACCCCGCTCACCGCGCTCCGCCTCGCCGAACTCGCCCTGGAGGCGGGCCTGCCCGAGCACGTCTTCCAGGTGCTGCCCGGCTACGGCCACACCGCCGGACGCGCCCTGGTCGACCACCCGGACGTCGCCAAGATCGTGTTCACCGGCTCCACCCGCACCGGCCGCGAGGTCATGGAGCGCTGTGCCCGCCTGGTCAAGCCGGTCACCCTGGAACTCGGCGGCAAGAGCCCCAACATCGTCTTCGCCGACGCCGACCTGCGGACCGCCCTCGACCCCTTCTCCTTCCTGGACAACTCCGGCCAGGACTGCTGTGCCCGCACCCGGATCCTGGTCCAGGAGACGGTGCTGGAGGAGGCCCGGGACTTCCTCGCCGACGCGCTGGCCGCCGTCGTCGTGGGCGACCCCGCCGACGAGAAGACCCAGATGGGCCCGCTGATCTCCGCTCAGCAGCTGGAGCGCGTACGGTCGTACGTCCCGAAGGACGCCCCCGCCCTGCGCGGCAGCGCCCCCGACGGCCCGGGGTTCTGGTTCCCGCCGACCGTCCTCACGGGGGAGCGGTACGACAGCCGGGCCGCCCGCGAGGAGATCTTCGGGCCCGTCGCCGTCCTCCTGCCCTTCACCGACGAGGCCGACGCCGTCCGCCTCGCCAACGACACCCCCTACGGCCTCTCCGGCTCCCTGTGGACCCGGGACCTCGGCCGCGCCCTGCGCGTCTCCCAGGCCGTCCGCGCGGGCAACCTGTCCGTCAACTCGCACTCCAGCGTCCGCTACTGGACCCCGTTCGGCGGCTACAAGCAGTCCGGTCTCGGCCGCGAACTGGGCCCCGACGCCCTGACCGCCTTCACCGAGACCAAGAACGTCTTCATCAGCAACGTCTCCCCCAGCACGGAGGGCACCGCACAGTGACCGCAGAATCTGTTTGCCGCCGCCTGGTCGGCCGTACCGCCGTCGTCACCGGAGCCGGCAGCGGCATCGGCCTCGCCACCGCCCGCCGGCTCGCCTCCGAAGGAGCCCACGTGGTCTGCGCGGACGTCGACGAGGCCCGCGGCAAGGCCGCCGCCGACGAGGTCGGCGGACTCTTCGTGAAGGTCGACGTCACCGACCCCGAGCAGGTCGAGGCGCTGTTCAAGACGGCGTACGACACCTACGGCAGCGTCGACATCGCCTTCAACAACGCCGGCATCTCGCCGCCCGACGACGACTCCATCCTGGAGACCGGCCTGGAGGCCTGGAAGCGCGTCCAGGAGGTCAACCTCACCTCCGTCTACCTGTGCTGCAAGGCCGCCATCCCCTACATGCGCCGCCAGGGCAAGGGCTCCATCATCAACACCGCGTCCTTCGTGGCCCGGATGGGCGCGGCCACGTCCCAGATCTCGTACACCGCCTCCAAGGGCGGAGTGCTGGCCATGTCCCGCGAACTGGGCGTCCAGTTCGCGCGTGAGGGCATCAGGGTCAACGCCCTGTGCCCGGGCCCGGTCAACACCCCGCTGCTGCAGGAGCTGTTCGCCAAGGACCCCGAGCGGGCCGCCCGCCGGCTCGTGCACATCCCGGTCGGCCGGTTCGCCGATGCCGAGGAGATCGCCGCCGCCGTCGCCTTCCTGGCCAGCGACGACTCCTCCTTCGTCAACGCCACCGACTTCCTGGTGGACGGCGGAATCGCGGGCGCGTACGTCACGCCCCTGTAGGCGCACCGGTCACAGGAACGTGTGCCCCTCGCCCCGGTAGGTCGGCACGGTCGCCGTGACCGCGTCCGACGCGACCAGGTGCAGGGCCTCGAACCGCTCGCACAGCTCGCCCGCCTTGGCGTGCCGGAACCACACCTTGTCGCCGATGAGGAGGTCGTCGGCGGGCGAGCCCAGCAGCGGGGTCTGCACCTCGCCGGGGCCTTCCTGCGGGTCGTACCTCAGCCCCTCGGGCAGGTACGGCACCGGCAGCCGGTCGGGACCGGCCGCGCCGGAGGCCGGATACCCGCCGCCGAGCACCGTGATGACCCCGACCCCCGGCCGCCGTACGACGGGCTGGGCGAACAGGGCTGCCGGGCGGCCGGTGAACGACGTGTAGTTGTCGAAGAGCCGCGGCACGTACAGCCCCGAACCGGCCGCTATCTCCGTCACGGCGTCCTCGGCGGCGGTGTGCTGCACACTGCCCGTGCCACCGCCGTTGACGAACTCCAGGCCGGGCGCGACGGCCCGCACCGCACGCACCACCGCGGCCCGCCGCTCGGCCAGCTCCCGGCGGGCCGCCGCCTGCATCAGCCGGATGGCCCGCGACCTCAGCGGCCGCCCGGACACCGCGTCCCCGACCCCCGCGATGTGCCCCTCGTACGCCATGATGCCCACCAGCCGGAAGCCCGGCCGCCGGGCCACCGAGCGGGCCAGTTCGGCGAGTTGGGCGGGGGAGCGCAGCGGAGAGCGCAGCGCCCCGACCCGGACCCGGCCGCCCAGCAGCTGCAGCGAGGTGTCCAACTCCAGGCAGACCCGCACCACTTCACGCCCGCCGTCGCGGGCGGCGTCGATGAGGTCGAGGTGCGCCGGATCGTCCACCATCACGGTCACCGCGGCGGCGAGCTTGGGATCGGCGGCCAGCTCCGCGAAGCCGCCCCGGTCGGCGGACGGATAGGCCAGCAGGATGTCGTCGAACCCCGAACGGGCGAGCCACAGCGACTCGGCCAGGGTGAACGACATGATCCCCTGGAAGCCGTCCCTGGCCAGCACCCGCTCCAGCAGGGCTCGGCAGCGCACGGACTTGCTCGCGACCCGGACCGGCTTGCCGGCGGCCCGGCGGACGAGATCGGCCGCGTTGGCGTCGAAGGCGTCCAGGTCCACGATCGCGAGAGGGGCGTCGAGATGGGCGGTGGCCCGGTCGTAACGGGCCCGATCAGCGGCACGCGCAGTCATGACGGAAGCCTGCCAGACAGGATTACCGCAGGGTAGGGGGACGTACCGGGCAGATGCCCCGGCGCCCCGGACTGGTTCTGTCTCTGCCCCGGACAACCCGTAGAGTGACGCGCACATACGGCGGAACGCGCCCGGCCGCTTGATCTGAACCGGGATGCCGGTCCGGCCGTACGGGTATGCGTGCCCGGACGGAGCTTCCGCACCGGGCGCGGCCGAGCAGCGCAGCGGCCCGCGTACACGAAGGCGGCCCGGGCACGAGGAAACGGGGGGTGCATGAGCACGGAAGCGCGCCACGCTCCCATCCCGCCGCGGCCCTCGGCCCCGCCCCGCCCCTCCGTTCCGCCGCGCCCGGCCACCCCGCCCGACGACTCCGACGACGAGCCGTCGGTCTTCACCCCGCGCGCCGCCCGCGAGGGCCGGTCGTCGACCGGGTCGGCCGGAGGCGGGGGCTTCGCGGGCCGCGGCACGCCTTCCACCGCGGCGCCGACGAGCAGCGGCTCGCCCTCTGCCGGGCGGCCCGCGGGCGGCAGGAATCCGTCGCCCGCCGAGGCCCCCGCACCGGACGGTCGGCCCTCCCGCAGGGGCTCCGGCGCCCGTGCCGGGCAGGCGCCGCGAGCCGGTGTGCCGCGCCCCGCCGTACCCGAGGCCGGTGAACCCGTCGGCCCGCCTCCGCCGCCTGCCTCCGCCCGGTTCCCCGACGCGCCGCCGAGCACGGGAGGTGAGCCGCGCCGCCCGGGACGGGAGTTCAGGCGACCGGGAGCCGCAGTGCCGGGGGAGACCGCCGCGGAGACCACGACCCGGCTCCGCCCGATCACCGACTCCCCGAAGGCACAGCACTCCGGCGCCCCGAACGGCCGTTCGTCCGCTGCGTCCACTTCGTCCGCCGCGTCCGTCGCGCCGAGCGATGAGCGTCGTACCACCGCCGCCTCAGCCTCCGCCGGGCGTACGGAGACGCGTGCCTGGAGTCCCCTGGCGCCGTCCCGTCCCGTCGGGCCGCCACCGCCCTTGCTTGTGCCGGACCCGGCGCTGTCCTGGAGCGCCGCCATGCAGGGCATTCCGGGCGAGGAGCGTCCGCGGCACCGGGTGAGGCCGCGCACGCTCGCCGCGGCCGCCTGCTTCGTGCTCGGCATCGGGCTCGTCGGCGGTGCCGTGGCAGGGAGCTGGCTCACCGGCGACGGCGGGGACGACGCCTCCGGCGACCACTTCGCCACCGCCGGCACGCTCTGGCACAACGTGCCCGTCGACCAGCTGTTCCCGCCCACCGTCCAGGGGACGGGCGCCGGACCCGGCGGCGCCGACCGCACCTGGACCCGGATCGCCGTGGCCCCCGACAGCGGCTGCGCCCGGGCCTTCGACCCGCTGCTGGCCAAGGTCCTCGCCCCCGTCGGCTGCCAGCGCCTGCTGCGCGCCACCTACACCGACTCCACCCAGAGCTATGTCACCACCGTCGGCCTGCTGTTCACCAAGGCCGACCCCGCCGCCATGGCCGCGCTCGCCCACCGCTTCCGCGCCGAGCACCTGGACCGGCGCGCCGATCTGATGCCCCGTCCGTACGCGGCGGGGGGCACCGTCGCGGCCGGCTTCGGCGACAGCCAGCGTGCCTCCTGGACCCTCTCCGTCCTCACCGACGCCCCCGTCGTCGCCTACGCCGTCTCCGGCTGGGCCGACGGCCGCACCGTCGACGAACCCCAGCCCGCCGCCGACGCCGTCAGCGCCGGCGCCACCAGCGCACCGGCCCAGGCCGGGCTCGGCAACGAGGCGCAGGGCCTGGCCGACCGCATCGAACGGCGGCTGCGCCAGCACATCGGCACGGCCACGGAGAGCCCCTCATGAGGCGATCGATATGCGGCCGGCGCCGCCTGGAACCGGCCGGAGCCACGGTGAGCCTGCTGGTCGCCGGCGCCCTCGCCCTGCTGCCGTCCACCGCGGCCCACGCCGACGGGATCCGCGGCCAGCAGTGGGCCCTGTCCGCGCTGCACCTGGACGAGGCCTGGCGCACCACCAAGGGCCGGGGCGTCACCGTCGCCGTCCTGGACACCGGCGTCGAGGCCGACCACCCCGACCTCGTCGGCAACGTCCTGCCCGACCAGGACATGATCGGCTTCGGTTCGGGGCCCGGCGACCGCACCTGGGCCCGGCACGGCACCGCCATGGCCGGCATCATCGCCGGGCATGGCCATGGCCCCGGCGACTCGGCCGGTGTCATGGGCGTCGCCCCCGAGGCGAAGATCCTGCCCGTGCGCGTGATCCTGGAGGACAGCGACCCCGCCCGCGCCAAGGCCCGCACCACCCGCGGCAACGCGCTCGCCGACGGCATCCGCTGGGCCGCCGACCACGGCGCCGACGTCATCAACCTCTCCCTCGGCGACGACTCGAACTCCGCGCACCCCGAACCGAGCGAGGATGAGGCCGTGCAGTACGCCCTGAAGAAGGGCGTGGTGGTCGTCGCCTCCGCGGGCAACGGCGGCGACAAGGGCGACCACATCTCCTACCCGGCCGCCTACCCCGGCGTCATCGCCGCGACCGCCGTCGACCGCTACGGCACCCGCGCCTCCTTCTCGACCCGCCGCTGGTACTCGGCGGTCAGTGCGCCCGGCGTCAGCGTGGTCATCGCCGACCCCGACCACAAGTACTACGAGGGCTGGGGCACCTCGGCCGCCTCCGCCTTCGTCTCCGGCGCGGCGGCCCTGATCAAGGCCGCCCACCCCGGACTGACCCCGGCCCAGGTCAAGAAGCTGCTGGAGGACACCGCCGAGGATCCGCCGGCGGGAGGCCGGGACGACTCCCGTGGCTTCGGCATGATCGACCCGGCGGCGGCGCTGAAGGCGGCCGACCGTATCCAGCCGGAGAGCCTGCGCGTGTCGTCGTACGGCGAGAAGTACTTCGGCGCCGGCCCGGACGCCCCCAGGGCCACGCCCTCGCCCGCCGGCTGGGCGGGCCCGCTGGCCGGCGGCACCGGCGGGGTCCTGCTGGTGGCGGGCGTGGTGCTGTGGCGGAGCCGCAGGGAAACGGCCTGAGGGCGTCCGGCGAAGGCCGCTGTCCGGCGACGCCCTCGATCTCCACGCGGCCGTCGGGGAGCCGCACCTCGCCCGCGTGGTGGGGATGGTCGCCCGCGACCACGACATGGCCGGATCATCTACCGGTCCACACCGATCACTTGCCGGCGAACGCGGACACCGCCGCCCGTGCCGCCGCCTCCACCAGCGCGATGCCCTTCGCCTGGCTCTCGGTGCCCATGGACAGCACCGCCACCAGGTAGTCGCTGCCGTCCACCGTCACCCGGCCGATGCTGTTCACGTCCCACAGCCCCGTCGTACTGCGCGGCAGCCAACCGTTCTTCAGCGCCCAGGAGTTGCCCTCCGCGGCCACCGAAACGCCCCACTGCTGGTCCGGCTCGACCGCCTTCATCAACCCCTGCACATACGTCCGGGACGCCGGGCTCAGCCGGGAGTCCGCGCCGAACACCTGCTGCAGCAGGACGAGTTGGTCGGCGGCCGTGGTCTGCGTCAGCCCCCACAGCTCGCCGTCGCCACCAAAGGTCGCGGTCAGCCCGAAGCGCCTGTTCGCCGCGTCCAGGCCGTCCGCCCGCCCGATGGTGTGCCACAGCGCGGTCGCGGACGCGTTGTCGCTGTTCTCGATCATCTTCGTGGCGTACGCCCGCTCCGCCTGCGACAGCTGCCGGCCCGCGTCCTGCGCCTGGAGCAGCAGCGCGGCCAGGATGTCGACCTTGACGATGCTCGCCGTGTCGAACGCCGCGTCCCCGTGTACGGCGCTCTCCCCGGAGTCCACCGCCAGCACCGCCGCCGACACCCGCGCGCCCGAGGGCACGCTCACCGCCGTCATCGCCGTACGCAGGCGCGCGTCCCGGTCCACCGCCGGCTCCGTCACGGACCCCTCCTCACCCGCCCCGGCCGAGGCGGAGGCCGAGGGCGCCGCCGCCGACGATACGGCCGCGGTCCCCGGGTCCGCCCGCGCCCGCACATACGCCGTGTCGCCCGCCGTGACCCCTGCCGCGGCGACCACGGCGAGCGCGGCGGACAGCAGCGGACGGCGCCGGGACGGGCGCGCACGACGGCCACGGCGGGCTCCGGGGGACTCCATGGGCGGGATGCTCGGGGCGGGGACTGTGCGCCGCGTCGGACGGACGTGAGACGGGAATCAGGGAACGCTGAGATTCCGGTGAAGACTCCCGTGCGGAGGGCCGGTGACGTGCCGATAGGCTCGGTGACCGTGGCGAACAAGAACATTCCCGACCCCGGCTTCTCCGACGACGACGGCTCCGCCGATCCCCGGCTGAGCGCCGCGCTCGCCGCCTGGGCCGAGGACCGCAGTGCCCTCGGGCCTGTCCTTCAGGCGCTGAAGGGCGCCCGCCTGCTCGTGCCCGTCGTCGCCGTGCTCGGCGAGGTCGAGGAGGACGAGAGGGGGCTGCGCCGCGAGAAGACCAGCGACATGGCCGTACCCACCCTGAAGGCCGGCCAGCGCACCGCCCTGCCCGCCTTCACCTCCACCGACTCCCTCGCCCGCTGGGACCCCGCGGCCCGCCCGGTCGCCGTACCGCTGCACCAGGCGCTGCAGGCCGCCGCCCACGAGAAGGCCGACACGGTCGTGCTGGACCTCGCCGGACCGGTGCCGTTCGAGCTGACCGGCCCGGCGCTGCTCGCCCTCGCCGAGGGCCGCACCAGCACCGACCCGCTCACCGACCCGGCCGTCGTCGAGGCCGTCCGTACGGCCGTGGCGGCGGAGCCCGCCGTGCTGCGCGCCCATCTCGGGCCCGGCCAGGCCGACGGCACCCTCGCCCTCGTCCTCGACCCGGCCACGCCGCCCGCCGAGGCCGCCCGCGCGGTCGCCGAGCGGCTCGCCGCCGACGAAACACTGAGGGCCCGCCTGGTGCGCGGCCTCGACCTGGCACTGCTGCCGGCCGGGACCACGCCTCCGGGCGAGCCCCTGTATGTGAAGGGTTAGCTCAGCTACGTGAAGGGTTAGCTCAGCCGTAGATCGGGCCGGTGTACTTCTCGCCAGGCCCCTGGCCCGGCTCGTCCGGGACGATCGACGCCTCGCGGAACGCCAGCTGCAGCGACTTCAGGCCGTCGCGCAGCGGGGCCGCGTGGAAGGAGCTGATCTCGGTCGCGCTCGCGTCGAGCAGGCCGGCGAGCCCCGTGATCAGTTTGCGGGCCTCGTCCAGGTCCTTGTACTTCTCGCCCTCCTCGCTCAGTCCGAGCTTCACGGCGGCGGCGCTCATCAGGTTGACGGCGACCGTCACGATCACCTCGACGGCGGGGACCTCGGCGATGTCCCGGGTCATCGCGTCGAAGTCGGGATTCTCAGGAGGGGTCTGACTCATGCCCCACACGATAAGCGGTGCGCGGTCAAGCCCTTCGATTAGCCCTTCCCCGGCGGTGCTGCTAACCTTGTGTAACGACCGGCTGGGCAGCACTGCGCCCAGCCCACAAGTGGAGGCTCCGATCTCCCACCTGACCGTCCTCCGGGATGGCAGGTCATCCGGTCAGGCGGCCACCATCGTTCCGTACGGACGATGGAGCCGCCCGAATCGCGCCCCGCGTTCATCGCGGCGGTGCTCCGGTAGTCATTGGAGCCCCGCCTGTGATCGGCCGGGGCATTTTTTGTGCGTCGGCGCGGTTAGGTCTTACGAACAAAGACGTTACGCGGCTGTCCGCCAGACCGCCGTGTGGTGCTACCGAGGAGGATCCATCAGCGCCGAGCCCCGCATCAACGACCGGATTCGCGTTCCCGAGGTGCGACTTGTCGGTCCCAGTGGCGAGCAGGTCGGCATCGTGCCGCTCGCGAAGGCACTGGAGCTTGCGCAGGAGTACGACCTGGACCTGGTCGAGGTCGCGGCGAACGCCCGTCCGCCCGTGTGCAAGCTCATGGACTACGGGAAGTTCAAGTACGAGTCGGCCATGAAGGCCCGTGAGGCGCGCAAGAACCAGGCGCACACGGTCATCAAGGAGATGAAGCTCCGGCCGAAGATCGACCCGCACGACTATGACACCAAGAAGGGTCACGTCGTCCGGTTCCTCAAGCAGGGCGACAAGGTCAAGATCACGATCATGTTCCGTGGTCGCGAGCAGTCCCGGCCCGAGCTGGGCTACCGACTGCTGCAGCGCCTCGCGGAGGACGTCCAGGACCTCGGTTTCGTCGAGTCGAACCCGAAGCAGGACGGCCGCAACATGATCATGGTCCTCGGTCCGCACAAGAAGAAGACCGAGGCGATGGCCGAGGCCCGTCAGGCGCAGGAGGCCCGCAAGGCCGAGGCGAAGGCGAACCCCGGTAAGTCGCAGAACGCCGCGGACACCGAGAACGTCGTGGACACCGAGGCGCCTGCCGAGGCTTCCGCCGAGGCGTGATCCCGGGGGACCGAGGTCCCCAAGGATGTAATCGAAACAAGAGCGACGCTCCACCGTGCCCGGTTTCAGGACCGGGCACCGGAGTGCCACCGACGAGGAGAGAACGGCGCTATGCCGAAGAACAAGTCGCACAGCGGTGCCAGCAAGCGCTTCAAGATCACCGGCTCCGGCAAGGTGCTCCGCGAGCGCGCCGGCAAGCGCCACCTGCTCGAGCACAAGTCGTCCCGCGTCACGCGTCGCCTCACCGGCAACGCCGAGATGGCCCCGGGCGACGCCGCGAAGATCAAGAAGCTTCTCGGCAAGTGACGTACCCGGCGCTCGCCACCCACTGAGCGCCGTACGTCAGGACCGGGACCCAGTCGTTTCCGGGTCGTGTGAGCACCCCCACGACCCCGCTACAAGGAGTTAACAAGTGGCACGCGTCAAGCGGGCAGTCAACGCCCACAAGAAGCGCCGGGCGATCCTCGAGCAGGCCTCCGGCTACCGCGGTCAGCGTTCGCGCCTGTACCGCAAGGCCAAGGAGCAGGTCACCCACTCGCTGGTCTACAACTACAACGACCGCAAGAAGCGCAAGGGCGACTTCCGTCAGCTGTGGATCCAGCGCATCAACGCCGCTGCCCGCGCCAACGGCATCACCTACAACCGCTTCATCCAGGGTCTGAAGGCCGCGAACGTCGAGGTCGACCGCAAGATCCTGGCCGAGCTGGCCGTCAACGACGCGGGTGCCTTCGCGGCGCTCGTCGAGGTCGCGCAGAAGGCGCTGCCGTCGGACGTCAACGCGCCCAAGGCCGCGTGACGCCGCGCTGGCTCTAGGCCGACGTGACTGTAGGACCCGCAGGCTGTCATGGCTTGCGGGTCCTGTTGTTGGGGCGCCTGCGCCGTCGTTCGACTGCGGGTGCGTCGTGGCTTGTCGCGCCCGCGCGGCGGAGCCGCATATCGATACAGCCCCGCGCCCCTGGGGAGCTGCAGTGCTGTCGGCTTCGGGCGCTGTACCCCCAGCCCCGAAAAAAGAAGACTCTCCTGAAGGTGAAGTAGAGGATGCCCGTCCCCGAGCTGATCTCCCCCCGGTCCGCCCGTGTGAGCGCCGCCCGGCGGCTCGCCAAGCGGAATTTCCGGGGCAAGGACCGGCTGTTTCTCGCGGAGGGGCCGCAGGCCGTCAGGGAGGCGGCCGGGCATCGGGTCGACGGCAGCCCCACCCTCGTCGAGCTGTTCGCCACCATCGAGGCCGCGGAGCGGTACGCCGACATCATCGGCGCCGCACGCAGTGTCGGCGCCCGGGTGCACCTGGCCTCCGAAGAGGTCATCGCCGATATCTCCACGACCGTGACCCCGCAGGGGCTGGTCGGCGTGTGCAGGTTCCTGGACACGCCCTTCGAGGAGATCCTCGCCGCCCGGCCGAAGCTCGTCGCCGTCCTCGCCCATGTGCGCGACCCCGGCAACGCCGGCACCGTGCTGCGCTGCGCCGACGCCGCCGGCGCCGAGGCCGTGATCCTCACCGACGCCTCCGTCGACCTGTACAACCCCAAGGCCGTACGCGCCTCCGTCGGCTCCCACTTCCATCTTCCGGTCGCCGTCGGCGTCCCCGTGGAGCGGGCCGTCCAGGGGCTGCAGGACGCCGGTGTGCGCATCCTCGCCGCCGACGGGGCGGGGGACCGGGACCTCGACGAGGAGCTGGACAAGGGGACCATGGGCGGGCCGACAGCCTGGGTGTTCGGCAACGAGGCCTGGGGACTGCCGGAGGAGACCCGCGCACTGGCGGACGCCGTGGTGCGCGTCCCGATCCACGGGAAGGCCGAGAGCCTGAACCTCGCCACCGCCGCCGCCGTATGTCTCTACGCGTCGGCCCGTGCACAGCGCGCCTCCGGAGGGTGCCGTTCCGTCACCGAGAGCTAGTAGGGTGACGGGCGCGGGGCCCTGCGCCGTCTGAGAGGTGGGGTACGGGGATGAGTGTGGCCGGCACGAGCACCGCGCCGGAGGGACGGGACGCGCGGAGCACACCCGTGCCCCGGTGCGACGACCATGCGGACCTCGACCCCGATCAGCTGCCCGACGGCCTCGTCGTCGCCGACGAGCACGGCCGGGTCGTCCGCTTCAACGCCGCCGCCGCCCGGATCACGGCCGTACGCGCCGCCGGCGCCCTCGGGCAGCCGCTGGAGAAGGCGCTGCCGTTAGAAGACCTGGAGGGCCGGCGCTGGTGGCAGCTCACCGATCCCTACGGCGGGCTCGCCATCCGGGTGCGGCAGCCCGAGCGCAATCTGCTGCTGCCCGGCGGCCGGGAGGTCCTCGTCTCCGCCCGGTACATCCGTGCCGAACCGCTCGGCCCCGTCCAGCGGGTCGTGGTCTGCCTGCGGGACACCGAGGCCCGCCGCCGTACCGAGCGCAGCCACGCCGAGCTGATAGCGACGGTCGCCCATGAACTGCGCTCGCCCCTCACCTCCGTGAAGGGCTTCACGGCCACGCTCCTCGCCAAGTGGGAACGCTTCACCGACGACCAGAAGCGGCTCATGCTGGAGACCGTCGACGCCGACGCCGACCGGGTCACCCGCCTGATCGCCGAGCTGCTGGACATCTCCAGGATCGACAGCGGACGGCTGGAGGTGCGCCGGCAGCCCGTCGACATCGGCGCCGCCGTCTCCCGGCACATCCAGGCCTATGTCGCAGCGGGCCAGCCCGCCGACCGCTTCCTGCTCCGCATCGAACAGCCGCTGCCCGACCTGTGGGCCGACCCCGACAAGGTCGACCAGGTCCTCAGCAACCTCATCGAAAATGCGGTGCGGCACGGCGAGGGAACCGTCACCATAGACGTCACACCCTGCGCATCCCCGCGCGAGGGCGAGGAAACCGGCACATCGGTCACGGTGAGCGACGAGGGGCCCGGCATCCCGGAGGAGTCCATGAACCGCGTCTTCACCCGCTTCTGGCGGGGCAGCAAGCGCGGCGGCACCGGCCTCGGGCTGTACATCGTCAAGGGCATCGTCGAGGCCCATGGCGGCACCATCACGGTCGGCCGCGCCCCCGGCGGCGGTGCCGAATTCCGATTTACGTTGCCCGTGGGAGCCCCGGCGTATCTCGCCTGACGAGAGCCGGAGCGGCCCGCGGGCGCATGCGTCTACCTCCACCCCGTTAGACTCGGCCTTTGGCACCTTTGTGTCCTTCACGCGGCCCTCGCGAGTCGGTGACGGGGACCATCCGCCAGCTAATCGGAAGCACGGGAAGAGATGTCGGCACCCAATAAGTCGTACGACCCTGTCGAGGTCGAGGCGTTGAAACCGGAAGAGATCGAGCGCATGCGGGACGAGGCGCTCGCCGCCTTCGCCGCCGCGGGCTCCCTCGACGCGCTCCACGAGGCCAAGGTCGCCCACACCGGCCCCGCCTCCCCGCTGGCCCTCGCCAACCGCGAGATCGGCGCCCTGCCGCCGCACGCCAAGGCCGAGGCCGGCAAGCGCGTCGGCATGGCCCGCGGCGCGGTGAACAAGGCCCTCGCCGCCCGCCAGGCCGAGCTGGAGGCGGAGCGTGACACCCGCGTCCTTGTCGAGGAGGACGTCGACGTCACGCTGCCGTACGACCGCGTCCCGGCCGGCGCCCGGCACCCCCTGACCACGCTCTCCGAGCGGATCGAGGACGTCTTTGTGGCCATGGGCTACGAGGTCGCCGAGGGCCCGCAGGTCGAGGCCGAGTGGTTCAACTTCGACGCCCTGAACATCGGCCCGGACCACCCGGCCCGCGGTGAGGCCGACACCTTCTTCGTGCAGGGCCAGGGCGGCGGCACCGAGTCCGGTGTCGTGCTGCGCACCCACACCTCGCCGGTCCAGATCCGCTCCCTGCTCGACCGCGAGCTGCCGGTCTACGTGATCTGCCCGGGCCGCGTCTACCGCACCGACGAGCTGGACGCCACCCACACCCCCGTCTTCCACCAGGTCGAGCTGCTCGCCGTGGACGAGGGCCTGACCATGGCCGACCTCAAGGGCACCCTGGACCACATGGTCCAGTCCCTGTTCGGCGAGGGCATGAAGACCCGGCTGCGGCCGAACTTCTTCCCCTTCACCGAGCCGAGCGCCGAGATGGACATGCTCTGCTACGTCTGCAAGGGCGAGTCCGTCGGCAACCCCGACCGGCCCTGCCGTACCTGCTCCAGCGAGGGCTGGATCGAGCTGGGCGGCTGCGGCATGGTCAACCCGCGGGTGCTCACCGCCTGCGGCGTCGACCCCGAGAAGTACAGCGGATTCGCCTTCGGGTTCGGCATCGAGCGGATGCTGATGTTCCGCCACAACGTCGAGGACATGCGAGACATGGTCGAGGGTGACGTCCGGTTCACCCGGCCGTTCGGGATGGAGATCTGATGCGGGTCCCGCTTTCTTGGCTGCGGGAGTACGTCGACCTGCCGGCGACTCAGACCGGGCGCGACGTCCAGGCCAAGCTCATTTCGGCAGGCCTGGAGGTCGAGACCGTCGAGCAGCTCGGCGCCGACCTCAAGGGTCCGCTGGTCGTCGGCCAGGTCCTGACCATCGAGGAGCTGGAGGGCTTCAAGAAGCCGATCCGCTTCTGCACGGTCGACGTCGGCCAGGCCAACGGCACCGGTGAGCCCCAGGAGATCGTCTGCGGCGCCCGTAACTTCGTCGTCGGCGACAAGGTCGTCGTGGTCCTCCCGGGCGCCACGCTCCCCGGCGGTTTCTCCATCGCCGCCCGCAAGACCTACGGCAAGACGTCCCACGGCATGATCTGCTCCGGCGACGAGCTGGGCATGGGCGACGACGGCAGCCACGGCATCATCGTGCTGCCGCCGGAGACCGAGGTCGGCAAGGACGCCATCGAGCTGCTGGAGCTGGTCGACGAGGTCCTGGACATCGCCGTCACCGCCAACCGCGGCGACTGCCTGTCCATCCGCGGCGTCGCCCGCGAGACCGCCATCGCCTACGGCCTGCCGCTGCGCGACCCGGCCCTGATCGACGTCCCGGCCCCGAACGCCTACGGCTACCCGGTGCGGGTCTCCGCGCCCGCGGGCTGCGACCGCTTCACCGCGCGCACGGTCACCGGCCTGCGCCCCGAGGCCCGCTCCCCGATCTGGCTGCAGCGCCGGCTGCAGAAGGTCGGCATGCGCCCGATCTCGCTCGCCGTCGACGTCACGAACTACGTGATGATGGAGCTGGGCCAGCCGCTGCACGCCTACGACCGGACCCTGGTCCAGGGCACCATCGGCGTGCGCCGCGCCCAGGAGGGCGAGAAGCTCGTCACCCTCGACAGCGTCGAGCGGGGGCTGCACGCCGAGGACCTGGTCATCACCGACGACCGTGGCCCGATCGGCCTGGCCGGTGTGATGGGCGGCGCCAACACCGAGATCGCCGACCACGAGGTCACCGAGGACGGCGTCAACGGGACCACCGACGTGGTCATCGAGGCGGCCCACTTCGACGCCGTCGCGATCGCCCGTACGTCCCGCCGCCACAAGCTGCTGTCCGAGGCGTCCCGCCGCTTCGAGCGCGGTGTCGACCCGCAGGCCGCCGCGGCCGCCGCCCAGCGCACCGTAGACCTGCTGGTGCTGCTCGCGGGCGGTACGGCGGAGGCCGGTGTCACCGAGGTCATCGCGCCCTCGGCCCCGCACACCATCACCGTCCCGGCCGACCACCCGGACAGGGTGGCGGGCGTCGACTACGGCCGTGAGACGGTCGTACGCCGTCTCCAGCAGGTCGGCTGCGACGTCTACGGGCAGGACGAGCTGATCGTCACGGTCCCGTCCTGGCGGCCCGACCTGACCGACCCGAACGACCTCGCCGAGGAGGTCATCCGCCTGGAGGGCTACGAGAACCTGCCCTCCACGCTGCCCAAGCTGCCCTCGGGCCGCGGTCTGACCCACCGGCAGCGGCTGCACCGCCGGGTCGGCCGGGCGCTGGCCGGCGCGGGCTATGTCGAGGCGCCGAACTACCCCTTCGTCGGCGAGCAGGTCTTCGACCAGCTCGGCCTGGACGCAGGCGACCCGGCTCGCCGTGTCGTCAAGCTGGTCAACCCGCTCAGCGACGAGGAGCCCGCGCTCCGTACGACGCTGCTGCCGGGGCTGCTCGGCGCGCTGCGGCGCAACGACGGCCGGGGCTCGCACGACCTGGCGCTGTTCGAGACGGGTCTGGTCTTCCACCCGCGCGAGGAGCGGCCGGCCGCCACGCATCTGCCCGTAGACCGGCGTCCCACCGACGAGGAGATCGCCGCGCTCGACGCCGCGCTGCCCGAGCAGCCGCGACACGTGGCCGTCGTGCTCAGCGGCGCCCGCGAGCAGGCCGGCTGGTGGGGCGAGGGCCGTCAGGCCGGGTGGGCCGAGGCGATCGACGCCGCGCGGGCCGTGGCCCGTGAGGCCGGTGCGGAACTGGCCGTGCGCAAGGGCCAGTACGGGCCCTGGCACCCGGGCCGCTGCGCCGAGCTGGTGATCGTCGCCGACGGTGCGGAGCAGATCGTGGGCCACGCGGGAGAACTGCACCCGCGTGTGCTGAAGGCTCTGGGGCTGCCCGAGCGCACCTGTGCGACGGAGCTGAACCTGGACGCCCTGGAGGCGGTGGGTGACGGTGCCCCGCAGGCGCCGCGGATCTCCACGTTCCCGGTCGCCACGCAGGATGTCGCCCTCGTCGTGGACCGGCCCGTGCCGGCCGCGGAGGTCGAGTCCGCGCTGCGCGAGGGCGCGGGTGAACTCCTCGAGTCCATCCGGCTGTTCGACGTCTACGAGAACGCCGAGCAGCTGGGCGAGGGCAGGAAGTCGCTGGCGTACGCGCTCCGCTTCCGGGCCGGGGACCGCACGCTGACCGTGGACGAGGCGTCGGCCGCGCGGGATGCGGCGGTCGCCCTTGCGGGCGAGCGGACCGGCGCGGTCCTGCGGGGCTGATCGGCGCTTTCGGGTTCTGCAATCGACCGGCCGCGGGTCTTCCGCGGCCGGTCCCCCCCGCGAACTCCTTCGGTCGACTGCATAAATGCGAGTTGACCGACTCGGGCTCACTCGATCGGGTGGGAACTCACGGCGATCTGGTCTCCTCGGGCCATTGCCTCGACAGAATCGGACCGGCCTTTCGGGGTCGGTCCGTCAGCTCTGTCAGGGCCCACTTGGGGGACCAGAGGCATGATCCGCATCAAGGCACGGGCACCCACCGCGGGGGGAGCCGTACTGCCCATGGTCTGGGGAGCCGTGGCGATGGCCTACAAGTTCGGCTGCCCGCTCGCCCAGCAGAACGGGCTCGGGGCGCGCATCGTCACCAGCGCCGTGTTCTTCGCCGTCGGCACCGGGCTCGTCTGCCATGTCCGCCGCGCGCTGGTGCGGGAGCTGCGCCAGGCCCGCCGGGTGGCACGGGCCGCGCAGAGCGTCGTACTGCGTCCACTGCCACCGCGCCTCGACGGGCTGAACGTCGCGGCGGCCCAGCTGTCCGCCGATCGGGGGGCGAGCGTCGGCGGCGACCTGTACGAGGCGATCGCCACCGAGCACGGGGTGCGGGTGGTGATGGGCGATGTGCGCGGGCACGGTCTGGCCGCCCTCGGTACCGTCGCCGCCGTCCTCGGCAGCTTCCGTGAGGCGGCCCACGACGAGCCCGAACTCGGCGGCGTCCTGCGCCGGCTGGAGCGTGCCCTCGCCCGGCACCTGCGCGAGCGGGCCCGCGCGGAGCACCCGGCGGGCGGTGGCCTGGAGCCCGACCATCCGGTGGCCGAGGAGTTCGTCACCGTCCTGCTCCTGGAGATCGGCCGGGACGGCCGGCTGCACGCCCTCAACTGCGGCCATCCCTGGCCGTACCGGCTCAGCGACGCAAGCGTCGAACCGTTGACGCGCGTCGACCCGCTGCCTCCGCTGGGTCCGTTTCCGCTTCCGGCGGAGCTGGAGGCGGAGCCCTGCGGTCAGCTGGCTCCGGGTGACTCCCTGGTCCTCTTCACGGACGGGGTGGAGGACGCGCGGGACAGCCGGGGCCGGTTCTTCTCGCTGCCGAGGACGCTGTGCGAAGCCGTTCGGGACGACCCCGTGTCTCCCCAGACGGTCCTGCGCACCCTCTTCACGGCCCTCTTGCACCACACGGGCGGCAAGCCCACGGACGACATAGCGCTCCTGGTCCTGCGGAACGATCGAAAGGCGCTGCACATGGCAGGGGCGTGTGGTCGCCCTCGCCCGGCCAAGCCACCGCTTTTCGAGGGGGAGCCGGCGGCTTGGCCAGTCTCTCGCGAGGACTCCCAGTGAACCGGGATCGCCACTCTGCGCGACAGTGTGCGTACGCTGCGGATTCGGGCACTCCGTTCACACCCCGTGTGAAAGCGAACACACTACGCTGAGGCGCACCAGGCCACCCGGGGGGCATCCCATGCAGCCCAACACTCTGCTCGACGCGATCCTGGACGAGGCGGGGATCTCGCACGCCGGTCTAGCCGCCCATGTGAACCAGGCGGGCCGGAGACGGGGCCTCGCGCTCCGGTACGAACACACCGCCGTGGCACGGTGGTTGAAGGGCCAGCGGCCGCGCGGCCAGGTCCCCGACCTGATCTGTGAAGTGCTCGCCGCCCGGCTCCACCGTCCCGTCACCCTCGATGACATCGGCCTGGGCGTACCCGGCGAGCCCAGCACTCCGCACGTCGGCTCGCTGGGCGGCTTCGTGGAGCGGGCGACCGCACTGTGGCGCTCCGACGAACAGCAGCGACCGCATGTGCTGGGCGCGCCCGCCGTGACCGGGACCCCGGCCGTCATGCCGGTGTGGGAGTGGGAGAACCCGCCGGAGGACGTCGACGTCTCGCGCGGCGGCCGGCACCGGGTCACCGCGGCCGACATCGAGATGCTGCGGGCCGCGCGGACGCACTACGAGCAGATGTACCGCAAGGCCGGCGGCATAGCGACCCGCACCCGGATCGTCGGCTTCCTCAACGCCGAGGCGGCGCCGCTGCTGCGCGGCAGCTACACCGATGCCACCGGACGCCAACTGCACCGGGCCACGGGCGGGTTGGTCGCGATCGCCGGGATCTGCGCGTACGACTCCGACGCCCACGGTCTCGCCCAGCGCTACTTCCACCAGGCGCTGAGGCTGGCAAAGGCCAGCGGGGACCGGGGACTCGGTGCGTATGTGATAGCACTGCTGGTCAACCAGTCGCTGTTCATGCGGGAGTACCGGCAGGCCGTCGCCTTCGCCGAGGCCGCGCTGCGGGCCGCCGGCAAGCACATCACCCCGGCGCTCGCCTCGGACCTGTACGCGATGCAGGCCAAGGCGTACGCCCACCTCGGCGACTCCGCCGCCGCCCTGTCCTGCATCCGGCGCGCGGAGACGGCCGCCGAACGGATCCGGCGCGGCTACGAGCCCGACGAGACCGGCTATGTCCAGCCGGGCCTGGTCAATGTGCAGGTGGCCGAGGCGCTGCTCAGCCTGGGCGAGCTGGCCGCCGCCCGGGAGCATGCCGCGGCCGCGGTCGACAACCCCGCCCACGACCGGGGGCGGGTGCACCGGCTCGCCATGCTCAGCACCATCGAAATACGCCAGGGCAACGCCGACAAGGCGGTCGTGACCGCCGTGCAGATGGCCGAGCAGGCCCGCGGGATGGAGTCGCAGCGGCTGCGCGACAGACTTCGCGCGGTGCGCGAACACCTGGTGCGCTGTGGCTCGGCCGGGACCGCCGAGGCCGCCGAACTCATCGACGGGGCACTGCGCGTACCGCTGTAGGCCCACTGTAGGTGCACAGTCCCTGCTGCGATATTGCCACTTACTCGGCGGAAGGTGGCAGAACCGTGCAGTGGACGAAACAGAGCGAACAAACTGTGTATGGGAACCGCTGGTTCAGCGTCAATCTCGCTGATGTCGAGCTGCCGGACGGCCGGCACCTCGACCACTTCCTGATCCGGCTGCGGCCCGTGGCCGTGGCCACCGTGGTCAACGACGCCAACGAGGTGCTGCTGCTGTGGCGGCACCGCTTCATCACCGACAGCTGGGGATGGGAACTGGCCGCGGGCGTCGTGGAGGACGGCGAGGACATCGCGAGCGCGGCCGCCAGAGAACTGGAGGAGGAGACCGGCTGGCGGCCGGGGCCCCTGCACCACCTCATGAGCGTGGAGCCGTCCAACGGCCTCACCGACGCCCGGCACCACATCTACTGGTCCGACCGGGGCGAGTACATCGGGCATCCCGTGGACGACTTCGAGTCGGACCGCCGGGAATGGGTCTCCCTCAAACTCGTCCCCGACATGATCACCCGTGGGGAGGTCCCGGCCGCCAACATGGCGGCCGCGTTACTCCTGCTGCACCACCTCAGGCTCGCCGACGGCTAGCCGGGGGCTGCCGCCCGAGCAGCCCGGTGGGCTAGCGGGCGGCCAGCGCCTGCCAGACCGTCACCACCAGCGCGCCCAGGGCTGTCAGCACGGCGAGCGAGGGCAGTGGCCAGCGCGCGTGTTCCAGCGAGACCATACGGGAGTTCAGCTCGTCCAGCTCCTTGGCGGTCTCCTCGGTGCGATGACTGAGCAGCGCCAGCCCTCCCTCGACGCGCGCGTAGGCCACGTCGAGGCGGCGCCGTAACTCTGCGAGTTCTCCGTGGACCACGGGATGCTCCGGTTCGGCGGTCACGAGTCCACTCCTTTCCGTAGTCGGCATGGATGGTTCCGCATCCCTTGCATGCGCATGAAGAGTGAACTCGCCTGGTGGGCGCGTGGGGAGCGTGTGCGAGGGGCATATGCGTGCCCGGCGCGCACACGGTGTGTGAAACGGACGGGCCCGGCACCGAACGCGGTGCCGGGCCCGTAAGCCGTAGCTCTGTGTGGTCAGCCGTAGGTGTAGAAGCCCGAACCGGTCTTCCGGCCCAGCCGGCCCGCCTCGACCATGCGCTGGAGCAGCGGGGGAGCGGCGTACAGGGGCTCCTTGTACTCGGCGTACATCGAGTTGGCGATGGAGACGATGGTGTCCAGGCCGATCAGGTCGGACAGCTTCAGCGGGCCCATCGGGTGGGCGCAGCCCATCTCCATGCCGTTGTCGATGTCCTCGCGGCTCGCGATGCCCGACTCGAACATCCGGATCGCGGACAGCAGATACGGCACGAGCAGCGCGTTGACCACGAAGCCGGAGCGGTCCTGGGCGCGGATGGCGTGCTTGCCGAGCACCTTCTCGGCGAACACCTGGGCGCGGCTGAGGGTGCCCTCGGAAGTGGTCAGCGCCGGGATCAGCTCGATCAGCTGCTGCACCGGGGCCGGGTTGAAGAAGTGGATGCCGACGACGTGGTCCGGGCGGGAGGTGGCGACCGCCAGCTTCACCAGCGGGATCGAGGAGGTGTTGGAGGCGAGGATCGCGTCGGGGCGGGTCACCACCTGGTCGAGCACCTGGAAGATCTCCGTCTTCACCGCCTCGCTCTCCACCACGGCCTCGATCACGAGGTCACGGTCGGCGAACTCGCCGAGGTCCGTGGTGAAGCTCAGCCGCGCCTGCGTGCCGTCCCGCTCCTCCTCGGTGATCTTCCCGCGTTCGGCGGCCCTGGTGAGGGAGCCGAACAGCCGGGTACGGCCGATCTCCAGGGCCTCGCCGGTGGTCTCGGCGACCTTCACGTCCAGTCCCGCGCGGGCGCACACCTCGGCGATGCCCGCGCCCATCTGGCCGCAGCCCACGACTCCGACGCGCGTGATATCTCCCGATGGGAAGCCTGTCACATCGACCCCTTCGCTGGTTCTGTCGGCTCTCGGCAGACCTCCGGGTTCGGCGCCTGCTCCGATCGTGCACGTTACCGCCAAGTATCGATGATCGATCGTCCGGGTGGGGCATCCTGAGGCCCGGAACGATCCGTGACGGAACGGATCCGGAGCGTATGGGGCGTGTACGGATGGGACGACTGTCACGGCGGGCGTTCACCTTGGCGGCGCTGTCGACGCTGGCCACGGCGCCGGGCGCGGCGGCGGCAGCGGAACACCGGCCGCGCGCGGCCGCGGAGATGCGGGGCGTGTGGCTCTCCACCGTGTCCAACCGGGACTGGCCGTCCAGGCCCGGTCTCACCGCCGCCGCACAGCGCAGGGAACTCCTCACCCATCTCGACAAGGCCCACCGCGACCGGTTGAACACGGTGATCTTCCAGGTGCGGCCCGCCGCCGACGCCCTGTGGCCGTCGCCGTACGAACCGTGGTCCGCGTATCTCACCGGAACCCAGGGCCGCAGCCCCGGCTGGGACCCGCTGGGCACCGCCGTCAAGGAGGCCCACGCCCGGGGGCTGCGTCTGCACGCCTGGTTCAATCCGTACCGGGTCGCCACCCACACCGACCTCGGCCGGCTCGCCGCCTCCCACCCGGCCCGCAAGCACCGCGACTGGGTGGTGCCGTACGGCGGGAAGCTCTACTACAACCCCGGCCTGCCCGAGGTCCGCGCCTTCGTCCAGCGCGCGATGCTCGACGCGGTCGCCAAGTACCCCGTGGACGCCGTCCACTTCGACGACTACTTCTACCCGTACCCGGTCGCCGGGCAGACCTTCGACGACGACGAGGCCTACGACCGCTACGGCGGCGACTTCGGCAGCCGGGCCGCCTGGCGGCGGGACAACATCGACCGGCTGGTGAAGGAGATGGCCGCCGGGATCAAGAAGGTCCGGCCCGGCACCCGGTTCGGGGTCAGCCCCTTCGGGGTGTGGCGCAACGCTTCACGCGACCCGCGCGGCTCGGACACCACGGCGGGCGTGCAGACCTACGACGACCTGCACGCGGACACCCGCTCCTGGGTGCGCGGCCACTGGATCGACTACATCGTCCCGCAGCTGTACTGGAACATCGGCTACGCCGCTGCCGACTACGCGAAACTCGTCGACTGGTGGGCGGCGGTCGCCGAGGGCACCGGCACGCACCTGTACATCGGCGAGGCCCTGTACAAGGCCGGGGCCGCCGGGCAGCCCTCGGCCTGGCACGACCCGGTCGAGCTGTCCCGGCACCTCACCCTCGCCGCCCGGCACCCGCAGGTGCGCGGGCATGTGTTCTTCGCCGCCAAGGACGTGGCGGCCGATCCGATCGGGGCGATGTCACGGGTGATCGCCGATCACTACGGCCGGTCGGCGAAGCCCCCACGCTGATCCGTCGCCCGCTCCTCGCGGTGCTTGACCTGGCAGTCGGGTCCGGGAGACATGATCGCCTCGTGTCCGTCCTTGAACCGGACGCGGTAGGGCGGACTGCCCTCGGAGCCCAGTACCTCGACGACGACCGATTCCTGGTCGTGTTGGCCGACCACCCTGCCATGCTGGACAAGATGGTCGCCCTTGGATGCACGCATCTCGCAGGCCCTCCTCGTGATCACGACCGTTGTGTGACGGCGATGCACACGAGCACGGCGACGGCGGTCACCGGAGCGGCCGCCGTGAAGTGCTCACCCAGCAGCAGTGCCGACCACACCAGTGTGAGCAGCGGCTGAGCCAACTGCAACTGGCTGGCCCTCGGGATGCCGATGGCCGCCATGCCCCGGTACCAGGCGAGCAGTCCGAGGAAGGTCGAGCCCACCGCGACCCACACCACACCCGCCACACCACGGGCGGTGAGATGCACGGGCTCGTACGACAGCGCCAGCGCGGCGGCCGGCACGGTCAGCGGCAGACACAGTGCCAGGGCCCAGCCGATGACCTGCCAGCCCGGCATCACACGGGCCAGTCGGCCGCCCTCGGTGTACCCGGCCGCACACACCAGCAGGGCCGCGAAGAGATAGCCGTCGGCGGCCGTGAGCGCGCCGCCGCTCTGCCCGATGGTGAAGGCCAGCACGGCCGCCGCGCCCGCGACGGCCGCGAGCCAGAACCGGCGCGCGGGACGGGTGCCCGTGCGCAGCGCCGAGAACACGGCGGTGGTCAGCGGCAGCAGACCGACCACGACGGCGGCGTGGGCGGTGGTCGAGGTCCGCAGGGCGAGCGTGGTCAGCATCGGGAAGCCCAGCACCACGCCGGCCGCGACCACGGCCAGCCCCGGCAGATGCCGCCGCTCGGGCAGTCGTACCCCCGCCACAAGGAGGCAGCCGCCCGCGACGAGCGCGGCCAGCACGCTGCGCACGGCGACCAGTGACCAGGGGCCGAAGCTCTCCAGCCCCCAGGCGGTCGAGGGAAAGGTCAGGGAGAAGGCGGTGACACCGAGGGCCGCCTGGGCGGTGCCCAGGGCCCGGTGATCCCGGGGAGCGGGGACTGCTATCGAAGTCGGGGTAGTAGCGCTACTCTGTGTCCTCATGAATCAGCGTAGCAGTGTCAGTGACCTGGCAGAAGCGCTTCGTCGGGACCTCGACCGCTACTCTCCTGGTGGAAAGCTGCCGTCGAGCCGGGCGCTGGTCGAACGGTTCCATGTGAGCCCGGTGACCGTCTCGCGGGCCCTCGCCCAGCTGGCCGCCGAGGGACTCGTGGTCACCCGGCCCGGCGCCGGTGCCTTCCGGGCCCGGCCGCACACGGCGGAGCCCGCGGCCGGGGACACCTCCTGGCAGGAGGTCGCGCTGAGCGCCGACGGCGCCGCCGAGCTGGTGCCGCGCACGGTGGACGCCTCCGGGGTCACCGTCTCGCTGGCCGCGCCGCCGCCCGGCGTGCTGGAGTTCAACGGCGGCTATCCGCACCCCTCCCTGCAGCCCGAGCGCGCCATGGCGGCGGCCCTGGCCCGGGCCGGGCGGCGGCCGGGCGCCTGGGGCAGGCCGCCGCTGGAGGGACTGCTGGAACTGCGGGAGTGGTTCGCGCGCGGCATCGGCGGGGCCGTCACGGCGGCCGAGGTGCTGATCGCGGCCGGCGGCCAGGCGGCGCTCGCCACCGCCCTGCGGGCGCTCGCCCCGCCCGGCGCCCCGGTCCTCGTCGAGTCCCCGACCTACCCCGGCATGCTGGCCCTCGCCCGGGCCGCCGGACTGCGCCCGGTCCCGGTGCCCGTCGACCCCGACGGCGTACGACCCGACCTGCTCGCCGACGCCTTCAAGGCCACCGACGCCCGCGTGTTCGTCTGCCAGCCCCTCTTCCAGAACCCGACCGGCGCCGTGCTGGCGCCCGCCCGGCGCGCCGAGGTGCTGCGCATCGCCCGCGAGGCCGGCGCGTTCGTCATCGAGGACGACTTCGTCCGGCGCCTGGCGCACGCCGACGCGGGCCCGCTGCCCCCCACCCTGGCCGCCGACGACCCCGACGGCGTGGTCGTGCACGTCGGCTCGCTGACCAAGGCGACCTCGCCCAGCTTCCGGGTCAGCGCGCTGGCCGCGCGCGGTCCGGTGCTGGAACGCCTGCGCGCCATCCAGGTCGTGGACAGCTTCTTCGTGCCCCGGCCGCTACAGGAGGCCGCCCTGGAACTGGTCGGCTCCCCGGCCTGGCCCCGCCATCTGCGGGCCCTGTCGGCCGAGTTGAAGGTCCGCCGTGACGCCATGACGGCCGCGCTCGCGACGCACCTGCCCGAACTCGCCCTGCCGCACATCCCGTCCGGCGGCTACCACCTCTGGCTGCGCCTGCCCGACGGAGCCGAGGAGTCCGCCCTCACCGCGGCCGCCCTGCGCGCCGGAGTCGCCCTCACCCCCGGCCGCCCCTACTTCAGCGCCGAACCCCCCGCCGCCCACCTCCGCCTGAGCTTCGCCGCGGTCGCCGGCACCGGCGAGATCACGGAGGGGGTACGGCGGCTGCGGGCAGCCTGTGACGAGGCGTTCAGTGAAGGTGGTGGATCCGGCGTTCGCCTTTGACAGCGCCGCGGCAGGGCAGGCGGCGGTTGTCGCGGGAGGGCGGCGTGACCCCTAGGGGGCGACCTCGGCGGGCGCCAACGCGGCCTGCATCGCCACTCCGTCGACGTAGGAGTGCTTCTCCTTCACCGCCCCGTCCTCGATCAGGACGTAGTCCGCGAGGTCGACGTCGACCACGGCACCGGCCGCAGACGTCCCGGTCATCCTGAACCGGACAGCCCAGAAGTCCTCCCCGACGCGCAGCGAGACACGTTCGAACGCCAAGTCGGGGACGAGTCCGAACATGCCTGCCGCCGTCTCGCGGATGGCTGCCCGCCCGTGCGCGGGGGCCTGACCGCCCGAGTGCAGGTGGAACACCGAGTCGTCCGTGTGGAGTTCGGCGATCCGGTCGGGGTCGCGCGCCTCCCAGCAGGCGTGGTACTGCTCGAAGAGTTCGCGGGTGGTGATGCTCATTGTCCGGCCTCCGATTCATCGATGAACAGGGTGGTTCACTTCCCGCCGGCCTCGGCCAGCGTGTGCGCCACGAGCGCGTTGGCGTGGCCGTGGCCCAGGCCGTGTTCGGTCTTGAGCCAGCTCACCAGCTCCATGTGCTTGCTCGGCGGCGAGGAGCGGATGAGGTCCTTCCACTCGGCTACGGGGCGGCCGTACTTCTTCTCGATGGAGGGGAAATAGCTGGCAGGGCCCTTGGCGGGGGTGGTCATCCGGTATTCGTCCTTTCGTGTCGGGCCGGGGCCGTCACCGGCCGGCCGGAGCGTAGGCGTGCACCTGCGCACCCGAGCCGAACGTCGTGGTGCCGATCGGCCGGAGCGTCTTCTTCGGCGAAGCGTCCGTGAACAGGCGCTTGCCCGTGCTCTCGACGACCGGGTGCGTCCACAGCCGGAGTTCGTCGATCAGGTCGTGCTCCAGGAGCGTGTTGACGAGGTCGCCGCTGCCGTAGACGAGCAGGTCGCCGCCCTCCTGCTGCTTCAGCGCGGTCACCGCCGCCGGGATGTCCGCGGTCAGGAAGGTCGCGTTCCATTCGGGGGTGTCGAGAGTGGTGGTGGCGACGTACTTGGGCATGCTGTTCATCCGCTCCGCGAAGCCGTCCTCGTCCGTCATCGACGGCCAGGCCGCGGCGAAGCCCTGGTACGTGACGCGGCCCAGCAGCAGGGCGTCGGCGGCGAACAGCTGGGTGCGGGCGAACTTCGCCGCCTCGTCGTCGAAGAACGGGGCCGTCCAGGCCGGGTTCTCCACGACGCCGTCGAGCGTGATGTAGACGGATGCGATGACCTTGCGCATGTGAGCGCTCCCCCTTGACGGCGGGCACAGCGGTGCCCTTGTGTACGATGTCCACATTCGCAGGGTGCGAGGAATCGCCCCCGGTTCGATCTCTGGATCAGCCTAGACGAGACAAGTGGATGCTGTCCACATTGGAGTTGGGATGATGATGGCGGCGGCGGAGAGCGGCAAGCAGCCGAAGCGGGACACCTATCGCCACGGCGACCTGCGCAACGCGCTGATCAGGGCCGGGCTCGAACTCGCCCGCGCGGGCGGGCCGGAGGCCGTGGTGCTGCGCGCGGTGACGCGCGAGGCGGGCGTCGTCCCCAACGCCGCCTACCGCCACTTCGCCGATCGGGCCGCCCTGCTGCACGTCGTCTCACAGGCCGCGATGGCCCAGGTCGCCCGCACCATGGAGGCCGAGCAGGCCGCCCTGCCGCCGGCCGCGGACGCGACGGCCGCCGCCCGGGCCCGCTTCCGCGCCGTCGGCACCGGATACCTCCGCTTCGCCCAGGAGGAGCCGGGCCTGTTCCGGACCGCCTTCCATGTCCCCGGCGACATGACCCACGCCGCCGCCGACGACGCGGCCGGGAGCAGCGGCCAGACCCCGTTCGAACTCCTCGGCGCCGCGCTCGACGGTCTCGTGGAGACGGGCGTCCTGCCCGAAGACCGCCGTCCGGGCGCCGAGTTCCTCGCCTGGTCGGCCGTCCACGGGCTCGCCGTCCTGCTCATCGACGGGCCGCTCCGCGGGCTTCACCCGACCCAGGCCCACGACGCGGGTCAGCACGTCATCGACATGATCGAGCGCGGTATCTGACGCCTGCACCAGCTGCCGGCCCTTGGGGCCCACGCGGTGGGAAAAGACGTTCGACCGGGGTCGCGGCGTCCTGGCAGGATCGCGTCATGATCGAGACACCCGCCCTCCCCGACGGCTACGAGTTCTCCGCCGACACCGCCCGAGTCGATGTGGACCGCGTGCACGGCTGGCTGTCGTCCGACGCCTACTGGGCGATCGGCCGGTCCCGTGAGAAGCACGAGCGCGCGATGGCGTCCTCGATCAACTTCGGGGTGTACGACACCACCTCGGGCGAGCAGGTGGCCTACGCGCGCGTGGTCACCGACCAGGCGCTGTTCGCCTGGCTCGCCGATGTGTACGTGGACCCCTCGGTGCGCGGCAAGGGTGTCGGCACGGCCTTCGTCGGCCGCATCCGCGACCACCTGAAGCCGTACGGACTGCGCCGGGTTCTGCTCGCCACCCACGACGCGCACGGGGTCTACGAGAAGCTGGGCTTCCGGCCGCTGGACCGCCCCGACCGGTGGATGATCCACCTCTTCGAGTAAGCGGCCGCTCACCCGCCGTAGCTCACAGGAGGCACCCCTTGACCTGCACTCACTCGCGGCCCACCATCACCGCATGCCACTGAGGGTGACGTTCGTCGCCGCCGCGCGCAGTGCCCCGCTGCTCGCCGAGCGCTTCGAGGACGACCGGCCGCTGGACCGGGCCGGCTGGGACGAGGTGCAGCGTGTCGCCGGGGAGCTGGTGCCGCTGGCGGCCGCCGAGCTGCGCTACTGCTCACCGACCCCGCGCAGCCGGGCCACCGGCGACGCGCTGGGGTATGCCCCGCTGGTCCAGCTGGCCCTGCGGGACTGCGGCATGGGCCGCTGGAGCGGACTGACCCTGGGCGAGGCGATGGCCCGCGAGCCGGACGCGGTGGACGCCTGGCTCGCCGACCCGCGCGCCACCCCGCACGGCGGCGAGTCCCTGCTGGACTTCATCACCCGGGTCGGCGGCTGGCTGGACACCCGGCCGGCCGAGGACGGCGGCCGGATCGTCGCCGTCGCCGAGCCCTCCGTGATCCGCGCGGCCCTGGTCTACGCCCTGAAGGCGCCGCCCTCGACCTACTGGAACATCGATGTGCGCCCGCTGTCGATGTGCACGGTCACCGGCCGCGCGGGCCGCTGGAACCTCCGCTTCGACGGTGCCCCGGCTCAGCCCTCGCGCTCGTAGTCCGTGGTCAGCACCAGATCCTTCGCCGGGCCGCCGACCCGCCACACCGTCCGCCAGCGATCGGCGTCCCGGACGGTGAACTCGCCGCGGTAGAGGTCGGCCGCGCAGGGGTGGCCGGCGAGGTACCGCCCCGAGGTGAGGTCCAGCGCATGGAAGGGCCGCCCGTCCGCGAAGCGCACGTCCGCGGTGCCCGGAGCGGGCCCCGGCAGAAACCGCAGCGTCCGCGTCGCCGGCCGTGCCACGCCCTGCCAGGTGAACGTGCCGGACTCCTCGTGCAGCAGCCCGCCGCCCTCCAGCCCGCCGAAGACGGTCACTCCCGAGAAGTGCCCCTCCGTCCCGCTCGCCAGGTCCCGTACAGACCGCTCGACGCGCCAGCGCCCCGCCAGATGAGCCAGCACGTCGGACACAGGCCAGAACTCGCCCATCGCCACTCCTTCCCCGGCTCGCCCCGGCTCGCCCGCCCCGTTGACGCGCACCTGCCTCTTCCCTATCTTGCCGTTCGAAGTGCTGACCGATGACCGATATTTCGAACGTGACATTTCGAACAACTTTGCCCTCAGGGCACTCAGAGCCGCGGAGTATCCATGTCACGCACCGCCCGCCGGAGATTCGGCCTGGGAGCGAGCGCCATACTGCTCGCCACGGCCGCTCTTCCCGCCCCCGCCCACGCCGAGGACGTCCGGGACTACGCGATCACCGTCGACCCCTCGGCGCAGGGGCCCGCGATCGACCGGACCATGTACGGCGTCTTCTTCGAGGACATCAACCGCGCCGCCGACGGCGGCCTGTACGCCGAGCTGGTCCAGAACCGCTCCTTCGAGTACTCCACCGACGACAACAAGGCGTACACGCCGCTGACCGCCTGGACGGTCTCCGGCGCCGCGCAGGTCGTGAACGACTCCGGCCGCCTCGACGACCGCAACCGCGACTACCTGTCCCTGGGCGCCGGTTCCTCGGTCACCAACTCCGGTTACGGCACCGGAATCGCCGTCCAGGACGGCCGGAAGTACGACTTCTCGGTGTGGGCCCGCGCCGACGCCGGCACCACGCTCACCGTCAGCCTCCAGGACGCCGGAGGCACCCTGGCGAGCGCCCACCGGATCGCCGTGAAGAAGAGCGGCTGGGCCCGGTACGAGGCCGCCTTCACCGCCTCCCGCACCAGCACCACCGGCCGGCTCGGCGTCGCCTCCGACGCCGCGGCCGCCCTCGACATGGTGTCCCTCTTCCCCCGCGACACCTACAAGCACGAGCCCAACGGCCTGCGCAAGGACCTCGCCGAGAAGATCGCCGCCCTGCACCCGGGCTTCGTCCGCTTCCCCGGCGGCTGCCTGGTCAACACCGGCTCCATGCAGGACTACAGCGAGGCCTCCGGCTGGCAGCGCAAGCGCGCCTACCAGTGGAAGGACACCGTAGGCCCGGTCGAGCGGCGTGCGACCAACGCCAACTTCTGGGGCTACAACCAGAGTTACGGCCTCGGCTACTACGAGTACTTCCGCCTCGCCGAGGACATCGGCGCCATGCCCCTGCCCGTCGTACCCGCCCTGGTCACCGGCTGCGGCCAGAACAAGGCCGTCGACGACCCCGCGCTGCTCAAGCGGCACATCCAGGACACCCTGGACCTCATCGAGTTCGCCAACGGCCCGGCGACCTCGAAGTGGGGCAAGGTGCGGGCCGGGATGGGCCACCCCAAGCCCTTCCATCTCACCCACATCGAGGTCGGCAACGAGGAGAACCTGCCCGACGAGTTCTTCGCCCGCTTCACCCGGTTCCGCGCGGCCATCCAGGCGAAGTACCCGTACATGCGGGTCATCTCCAACGCCGGCCCGGACGCGAGCGGCACGACCTTCGACACGGCCTGGAAGCTCAACCGGGACGCCAAGGTCGACCTGGTCGACGAGCACTACTACAAGAGCCCGACCTGGTTCCTGCAGAACAACGACCGCTACGACTCCTACGACCGCTCCGGCCCCAAGGTCTTCGTCGGCGAGTACGCCTCCCAGGGCAACGCCTTCAAGAACGGCCTCGCCGAGGCGGCCTACATGACCGGTCTGGAGCGCAACGCCGACGTCGTCAGACTCGCCTCCTACGCCCCGCTGTTCGCCGACGAGGACGCCGTGCAGTGGCGTCCGGACCTCGTGTGGTTCAACAACCACGCTTCCTGGGGCTCGGCCAACTACCAGGTCCAGAAACTGTTCATGAACAACGTGGGTGACCGGGTGGTGCCGAGCACGGCCACCACGACACCCGAGGTCAGCGGCCCCATCACCGGCGCCGTCGGCCTGTCCACCTGGAACACCAGCGCCGCCTACGACGACGTGTCGGTCACCGCCGCCGACGGCTCGACCCTGCTCAGCGACGACTTCTCTGGTGACGCCTCGAAGTGGACCCACACCGGCACCGGCAGCTGGGGCGTCCAGGACGGGCAGTACGTCCAGACCGACACCACCGCCCAGAACACCATGGTCTCCGCCGGCGACCCGTCCTGGCACGACTACGACCTGCATGTGAAGGCCACCAAGAAAGCGGGCCAGGAGGGCTTCCTCGTCGCCTTCGGCGTCAAGGACACCGGCGACTACTACTGGTGGAACATCGGCGGCTGGAACAACACCCAGAGCGCGGTCGAACAGGCCGTGGACGGCGGCAAGTCCACGCTGCTCTCCAAGCCGGGCTCGGTCGACACCGGCCGCGCCTACGACATCGACATCAAGGTGCGCGGCCGCCAGGTCACCCTCTTCCTCGACGGACAGCAGTGGGGCAGCTTCACCGACGACAAGCCGGCCGAGCCCTTCCGCCAGGTCGTCACGCGGGACACGAAGACCGGTGAGCTGATCGTCAAGGTCGTCAACGACCAGTCGTCGGCGGCCCGTACGACGCTCGACCTCGGTGGCGCCAAGGTCGCCTCCAGGGCGAGGGCGACCACGCTCGCCGCGGCTCCGGACGCGGTGAACACGGAGACGTCCACAGTGGTCACACCGCAGACGTCCACCGTCACGGGAGTGTCCGACCGGTTCACGTACACCTTCCCGGCGAACTCCGTCACCTTCCTGAGGATCAAGCAGAGGTGATCGAAGGCGCGCCGGGAGTTCGAGCGCACTCCAGGCCGACCGTGACGCGGCCGGGTCCGTCATGTCGACCGGACGGTGCGGCACGATCACGGTCATGCCGGGAGCGACGCATGTTCTTGCCTTTGCGCTCGGCATGGCCGGATCCTTGGGCTCCCCGGCCGGCCGCATAAGTAATTGCATAAAACTGCGGTGCTGCGTATAGTCATGCCATCTAGAGGAGGATGCACATGGCGGTACGTGCGGCGGTGGCCGGAGCGAGCGGATACGCGGGCGGAGAGGTCCTGCGCCTGCTCCTCGCGCACCCCGAGGTCGAGATCGGTGCCCTGACCGGAAACTCCAACGCCGGTCAGCGGCTCGGCGCGCTGCAGCCGCATCTGCTGCCGCTGGCCGACCGCGTGCTCGACGAGACCACGGCCGAGGCGCTCGCCGGGCACGACGTGGTCTTCCTCGCGCTGCCGCACGGGCAGTCCGCCGCCGTCGCCGAGCAGCTCGGCCCGGACGTCCTCGTGGTCGACATGGGCGCCGACTTCCGGCTGCGGGACCCGGCCGACTGGGAGCGGTTCTACGGCTCCGAGCACGCCGGCACCTGGCCCTACGGCCTCCCGGAACTTCCGGGTGCCCGCGCCGCACTGGAGGGGTCCAAGCGCATCGCGGTACCCGGTTGCTACCCCACCGCCGTCACCCTCGCCCTGTACCCGGCCTATGCCGCCGGGATCGCCGGGCCCGAGGCGGTGATCGTCGCCGCGTCCGGCACCTCCGGCGCGGGCAAGGCGCCCAAGCCGCATCTGCTCGGCAGCGAGGTCATGGGCTCCATGTCGCCGTACGGCGTGGGCGGCGGCCACCGGCACACCCCCGAGATGATCCAGAACCTCAGCGGGGTGGCGGGGGAGCGGGTCGCGGTCTCCTTCACGCCGACCCTCGCGCCGATGCCGCGCGGGATCCTCGCCACGTGCAGCGCCAAGGCCGCCCCGGGGGTGACGGCGGAGTCCGTCCGCGCCGCCTACGAGAAGGCCTACGCCGACGAGCCCTTCGTCCATCTGCTCCCCGAGGGCCAGTGGCCCGCCACGGCGTCCGTCCACGGTTCGAACGCCGTTCAGGTGCAGGTCGCGTACGACGCGGCTGTGGGCCGCATCATCGCGATCAGCGCCATCGACAACCTGACCAAGGGCACCGCCGGCGGTGCTGTCCAGAGCATGAACATCGCCCTGGGACTCGACGAGACCACCGGGCTTTCCACGATCGGAGTCGCACCGTGAGTGTCACGGCAGCCAAGGGATTCACGGCGGCGGGCATCGCCGCCGGGATCAAGGAGAACGGCAACCCCGACCTGGCCCTCGTGGTCAACAACGGGCCCCGCCGTGCCGCCGCGGGCGTCTTCACCTCCAACCGTGTGAAGGCCGCGCCGGTGCTGTGGTCCGAGCAGGTCCTCAAGGGCGGCGAGCTGTCCGCCGTCGTCCTGAACTCCGGTGGCGCCAACGCCTGTACGGGCCCCAAGGGCTTCCAGGACACCCACGCCACCGCCGAGAAGGTGGCCGAGTCCCTCAACACCGCGGGCCATGACGGGACGGGCGGCCATGCCCCGGGCCATGTCGCCGTCTGCTCCACCGGCCTGATCGGCGTGCTGCTGCCGATGGACAAGCTGCTGCCCGGCGTGGACAAGGCGGTGGCCCAGCTCAGCCCGCACGGCGGCGAGAAGGCCGCCATCGCCATCAAGACCACCGACACCGTGCACAAGACGTCCGTCGTGACGAAGGACGGCTGGACCGTCGGCGGCATGGCCAAGGGCGCGGGCATGCTCGCCCCGGGCCTCGCCACCATGCTGGTCGTCCTCACCACCGACGCCGACCTCGACAGCGCCACCCTGGACAAGGCCCTGCGCGCCGCCACCAAGGTCACCTTCGACCGGGTCGACTCCGACGGCTGCATGTCCACCAACGACACCGTGCTGCTGCTCGCCTCCGGCGCCTCGGGCCTCACCCCGGAGTACGCCGCGTTCGCCGAGGCCGTGACCCGGGTCTGCGACGACCTCGGCCGGCAGCTCATCGGCGATGCCGAGGGCGCCAGCAAGGACATCAAGGTCGAGGTGGTCAACGCGGCGAGCGAGGAGGACGCCGTGGAGGTGGGTCGCTCCATCGCCCGCAACAACCTCCTCAAGTGCGCGATCCACGGCGAGGACCCCAACTGGGGCCGGGTGCTCTCCGCGATCGGCACCACACGGGCCGCCTTCGAGCCGGACCAGCTGAACGTCGCCATCAACGGCGTCTGGGTGTGCAAGAACGGCGGTGTCGGCGAGGACCGCGAGCTGGTCGACATGCGCTACCGCGAGGTGCACATCGTCGCCGACCTGGCCGCCGGCACCGAGACCGCGACGATCTGGACCAACGACCTGACCGCCGACTACGTCCACGAGAACAGCGCCTATTCGTCATGAGCACTACGCGTAAGCACACCGCGCTGCCCAAGGCCCAGATCCTCATAGAGGCGCTGCCCTGGCTGACCCGGCACCACGGCAAGACGGTCGTCATCAAGTTCGGCGGCAACGCCATGATCGACGAGGGTCTGAAGGCCGCGTTCGCCCAGGACGTCGTGTTCCTCCACCACGCCGGCCTCAAGCCCGTCGTCGTGCACGGCGGCGGCCCGCAGATCAGCGCCGCCCTCGACAAGCACGGCATCGTCAGCGAGTTCAAGGCCGGCCTCAGGGTCACCACCGAGGACGCCATGGACGTCGTACGGATGGTGCTGGCCGGACAGGTGCAGCGCGAGCTGGTGAACCTGCTCAACCAGCACGGGCCGCTGGCCGTCGGGCTGACGGGCGAGGACGCGCACACCATCACCGCGACCAAGCACCGGCCCGAGATCGACGGCGAGCTGGTCGACATCGGGCGGGTCGGCGAGATCACCGGGATCGACACGGGCGCGATCGAGGCACTGCTGGCCGACGGCCGTATCCCGGTCGTGTCGTCGATCGCCCGCTCCGAGGACGACGGACATGTCTACAACGTCAATGCTGATACGGCGGCTGCGGCACTCGCTGCGGCACTGGGCGCCGAGACCCTCATGGTCCTCACCGACGTCGAGGGCCTCTACGAGGACTGGCCGAACTCCGACGAGGTGATCAGCCGCCTCACCGCTTCCCAGCTGGAGAAGCTGCTGCCGGACCTCAGCTCCGGCATGGTGCCGAAGATGGAGGGCTGCCTGCACGCCGTACGCGGCGGCGTGACGACCGCCCGCGTCATCGACGGCCGGGTCCAGCACTCGATCCTGCTGGAGATCTTCACCGACGAAGGCATCGGCACGATGGTCGTGCCCGACGAACAGGGGGAGTCATGAGCAACCAGGAGCTGACCCAGCGATGGCAGGGCGCGCTCATGAACAACTACGGCACCCCGCGGCTGCCCCTCGTGCGCGGCGAGGGCGTGAAGGTGTGGGACGCCGAGGGCCGCGAGTACCACGACTTCGTCGGCGGTATCGCCACCAACGCCCTCGGGCACGCCCACCCGGCGATCGTCGAGGCCGTCAGCAAGCAGATCGGGCAGCTCGGCCACATCTCCAACTTCTTCATGGCCGAGCCCACCGTCGCCCTCGCCGAACGGCTGCTCCACCTCTTCGGCCGGGAGGGCAGGGTCTTCTTCTGCAACTCCGGCGCCGAGGCCAACGAGGCCGCCTTCAAGATCGGCCGGCTCACCGGGCGCACCCATATGGTCGCCACCGACGGCGGCTTCCACGGCCGTACGATGGGCGCCCTCGCGCTCACCGGCCAGCCCGCCAAGCAGGACCCGTTCCGGCCGCTGCCCGGCGACGTCACCCACGTGCCCTACGGCGACGCACAGGCGCTGGCGGCGGCGGTCACCGAGGAGACCGCCCTGGTGATCATCGAGCCGGTGCAGGGCGAGAACGGGGTGGTGGTGCCCCCGGCCGGCTATCTCAAGGCGGCCCGCGCGATCACCGCCGCCACCGGCGCCCTGCTGGTCCTGGACGAGGTGCAGACCGGCATCGGCCGCACCGGGACCTGGTTCGAGTACCAGGCCCACGAGGGGGTGCTCCCCGATGTCGTCACGCTCGCCAAGCAGCTCGGCGGCGGACTGCCGCTCGGCGCCACCGTCGCCTTCGGCCGGGCCGCCGAACTGCTCCACCCCGGCCACCACGGCACCACCTTCGGCGGCAACCCGGTCGCCTGCGCCGCCGGACTCGCCGTCCTCGACACCATCGAGGGCGAGGGACTGCTGGAGAACGTCAAGCGGCAGAGCGAGAAGCTCCGCAAGGGAATCGAGGGCCTCGAGCACCCGTTGATCGATTATGTGCGGGGTGCCGGCCTGCTCCTGGGTATCGTGCTCACCGGGCCGCGCGCACCGCAGGTGCAGCAGGCGGCCCAGGAGGCCGGGTTCCTGGTGAACGCGCCCGCCCCGGACGTCGTACGGCTGATGCCGCCGCTGAACCTCCGCGACGACGAGGTGGGTGCCTTCCTCCAGGCGCTGCCCGGCATCCTCGACGCAGCGGGCCCAGTGGATGGGGACGGACGATCCGGAGAATGAGACGACGATGAGCGAGCAGCAGGACCACGAGCAGGCGGCGGGTGCCGGACCCGCCGTGCCGCAGACCCGTACCGCGCGGCACCGCCGGATCGTGGACATCCTCAACCGGCAGGCAGTGCGGTCACAGAGCCAGCTGGCGAAGCTGCTCGCCGACGACGGGCTGAGCGTCACCCAGGCGACGCTCTCCCGGGACCTCGACGAACTGAACGCGGTGAAGATCCGCAACACCGACGGCGAGCTGATCTACGCGGTGCCGAGCGAGGGCGGCTTCCGCACCCCCCGCGCCCCGCTCGGGGAGTCCGCCAAGGAGGAGCGCATGCGGCGCCTCTCCCAGGAGCTGCTGATCTCCGCCGAGGCCTCCGCCAACCTCGTGGTCCTGCGCACCCCGCCGGGGGCGGCCCAGTTCCTGGCCTCGGCCATCGACCAGGCCGAACTGCACGACATCCTGGGCACCATCGCCGGTGACGACACCCTGATGCTGATCAGCCGGAACCCGACCGGCGGCCAGGCACTGGCGGACCACCTGCTGAGGCTGGCGCAGAACGGGCACTGAGCCCGCATGCGGTGCCCCACCCGCCGGCGGAGAATAGGAATGTGATCTTCCGCGGCGGGCGGGCAGGCGGGCGGGCAATCCCCTGGCGGCCGTCGACCGTATACAGGGGTGTGTCGGGTTTCCGGTTCCCCGTGGGCCGCCTCCCGGACGAGGCTCTGCTGTCCGGGCTGGCCACCGGCGATCCGGAACTCGCCGCCGTCTTCGTGCGCAGGTTCCAGCACCGGGTCTTCGGGGTCGCCATGGCCGTCACCGGAGACGAGCAACTCGCCGAGGACGTCGCCCAGTTGACGTTCGAGCGGGCATGGCGCCATGCCCAGATCTACGACTCGCGCCGCGGCTCGGTCACCACCTGGCTGACCACCATCGCGCACAATCTCGCCGTCGACGCCGTCCGCGCACGGCGGACCGAGCCGATGGCACCCGAGGACCTCGACGCCGTCATCGGCGTCGTCACCGAGACCCCCGAGCAGTGGGCCCTGGCCGACGAGGCCTCCTCCCAGCTGCGGGCCGCCGTGGCCCGGCTGCCCCGGGAACAGGCCCGGGCCCTGGTCATGGCGGGTATCTACGGGATGACGGCCCAGCAGATCGCCGACGCGGAGCGGATTCCGCTGGGCACCGCCAAGACCCGGATCAGGGCCGCCATGGCGAAACTGCGCACCACACTCGCGTCTCCGAAGCGAGGCGACCATGTCCGGTGAAGCGAACTGCGACAAGCTGCGGGAGATCGGCGCCGAGCTGGCGCTGGGCGTGCTGCCCGGCCGGGAGCGCGCCGAGGCGGTCGCCCATCTGGACCGGTGCGCGGACTGCCGGGAGTACGTCCGTCAGCTCACCCTGGTCGGCGACCGGCTGATCGGCCTGCTGCCGGACCGCGAGCCACCGCTCGGGTTCGAGACCCGCGTGGCCCGCAGTCTGGCCCAGCAGGCGGAGGCGGCGGAGGCTCCCGCTGGCGCGGCCGGCCGCGCCTCCCAGCGCCTGCGCGGACGTGCCCGGCGGGCCCGGCTGCGGCTCGCGGCCGTCGCCACCGCGCTCACCGTCGCCGTCGGGTTCGCCGGCTGGGGGATCGGCACCGCCGTCGAGGAGATCCTCGCCGCGTCCGCGCCCGCCGCGGGGTCCGAGCCCATGCTGATCGGGGACATGACCTCGACCGCGAACGGCGGCGCTACCGTCGGCGAGGTCTACGCCCACCCCGGAACCCCCGGCTGGATCTTCGTGTCCGTCGATCTCTCGGGCTCCCATGCCTCGTACACCGGCAAGGTCACCTGCCTCCTGGAGCACGCCGACGGCACGACCGTGCGCGTCGGCGACTTCCCCCTGACCGGCGGACACGGCGAGTGGGGCGTTGCCGCCCCCGGCGACCTCTCCACCCTCTCCGGTGCCCGGCTGACCACACCCGACGGCACCGTCCTCGCCACCGCCCATCTGCAGAAGGGCCACGTCGTCGAGCCGAGAGAGTGATCCGCGACCGGACCGGCCCTGCGGGCGCCGCGGCAGGGCTTCTCAGGGGTGCGGTGGCAGGGTCGCCTGCAGGGCCGCGGCCAGTGCGGTGACCGTGGGGCGTGAAGCCGGGTCGGGGTGCAGGCAGGTGTCGACGGCGGCGGCGAGTGCGGGTGGCAGCCGCCTGCGGGATGCGATGGGCGGGGCCGTCTCCTCGGTCTGCGGACAGTGGTCGCCGGTGCCGCTGCTGCCGTCGCCTGTCCGGTCCGTGGTCTCCCCGCATTCGAACGGGAGGTCACCGCATGCGACCTCGTACAGCGTGATGCCGATGCCCCACACGTCGGCGGCGGCCGTGAGCGGACCGCCACGGGCCTGTTCCGGAGCGAGGTAGCAGCATGTGCCCACCCCGGCGGGCGCCGGTCCGGGCGGCCGCGCCAAGCTCAGATCCAGCACCTTGGCATGACCGCGCTCCACCACCACGTTGGACGGCTTCAGGTCCAGGTGCAGCAGACCGCGGCCGTGCAGATAGTGCGCCGCGGAACACAACTGCACGCCGAGCAGCGCCACATCGGCGGCGGCCGGCCGGCGCCGCAGCCGCTGCACGAGGTGGGACAGCGTCTCCCCGGTCAGCGTCTCCAGGACGACGAGCGGCTCGGGCGACTCCACGGTCTCGTACCCGCGGACCAGGTGCGGATGGCTGAACTCCCGCAGCCACCGGCCCTCCCGCAGCAGCCGCGCGCCGAGCCCCGTGTCGCCCCGCAGATCCGATCGCACCACCTTGATCACACACCGGCAGGCCCGCTCCTCGCTCCACGCGTCGTACACGTCGAGCCAGCCGGTGCGGGCCAGATGCCCGAGGATCGCGTACCCGGGCGCCGGCCGCGTGCCCGGCGCGAGGGGCTCGGGACCGCTGCTCCCCGGCACGGGACCGGTCATGACAGCACCGTGCCCGCGCTCAGCCGGTGCAGCCGGGCGTACGCCCCCTGACCGCGCACCAGGTCGTCGTGGGCGCCGTGTTCCACGACCCGGCCGTGGTCGAGCACCACGATCCGGGTGGCGTCGCGGACGGTCAGCAGATGGTGGGAGATGACGACGGTCGTCCGCCCGGCCATGAGCCGGCGCAGCGGATCCATGATCCGCCGGCCCGAGCGCACATCGAGCCCGGTGGTCGGCTCGTCCAGCAGGAGCACGGGCGCGTCCCTGATCATCGCGCGGGCGATCGCCAGGCGCTGGCACTGCCCGCCGGACAGGGTGCGGCCGCGCTGGCCGACCAGGGTGTCGTAGCCCTCCGGGAGCCGCTCGATGAACTCATCGGCGTCCGCGGCCCGCGCCGCCGCGACGATGTCCGCCTCGCTCGCCCCCGGCCGGCCGTAGGCGATGTTCTCCCGCACGGTGCCGCGGAAGACGAGTGTCTCCTGCAGCACCACCGCGACGCTCTCCCGTACGTCGGCCAGCCGTAGCCGCCGCAGATCGGTGCCGTCGAGCCGGACCGCTCCCCGGCCGGGGTCGTAGAAGCGCAGCTGGAGCTTGGCGACCGTGGACTTGCCGGCCCCGCTGGCACCGACCAGCGCCAGCGTCTCGCCCGGGTCGACGTGGAAGGACACGTCCGACAGCGCCCAGGAGGAGGCGCCCGGATAGCGGAACCAGACGCCGTCGAACTCCACCTCGCCCCGTATGCGGCCGCTGCGCCGGGCGCCCGGGACCTCGACGACCTGCGGGCGCTGGTCCAGCAACTCGATGATGCGCTCGGCCGAGGCGGCGGCCGCGTAGAAGGTGGTGCCCAGCCCGGACAGGCCGTGGACCGGGCCGTAGAGCTTGCCGATCAGCGCCAGGAAGACCAGCAGCCCGCCCAGCGTGAGCTGCCCCTGGGCCAGCTTCCAGGTGCCGAGGCCCAGGACCGCGAGCCCGCCGGTCACCTCGATGATCTCGACGACGGGCCGGTAGACGGCCCGGATCCGCACCGAGGTCATCGCCGCCCGGAACCTGCCTACGTTCTCCCGCTCGAACCGGGCCTCCTCCCACCCCTGCCGGTTGTACGCCTGCACCAGGGCGACGTTCCCGAGCGCCTCCTCGGCGATCGCGGTGAGCGAGCCGCTGCGCCGCCTGCGCTCCCGCGAAGCCTCCTTGGTCAGTCGCGCGAAGTGCCGTGCGGCGGCCCAGAACGGTGGCACGATGACGAGGGCGAGCAGGGTCAGGTCCCAGCGCAGGAAGAGCAACAGGCCGAGGAAGACGCCCAGTTGGACGACGTAGTAGAGGACATCCGCCACGCCCGAGAGCAGAAACGTCTCGACCGCGTCGACGTCCCCGGTGATCCGGGACAGCACGTCCCCGAGCCGCCTGCGTTCGAAGAAGCCGAGTGACAGCCCCTGGACGTGCCGGAAGACGTCGGAGCGCAGCGAGAGCAGGAAGCGCTCGCCGACCCAGGTGGACGTCACCTCGTCGGCGAAGCCCAGCACCCCGGAGCAGACGATGAGGCCCAGATAGGTCGGTGCGATCCACAGCAGCGGCCGCAGGTCGCGGGGGACGAGCACACCATCCACGACGATCTTGAGGAGCCAGATCTCCGTGGCGTCGACCGCCGGTCCGGTCAGGCTGAGGAGGAGAACAGGGATGAGCCAGCGGCGGCCGCCGCGCGTGTACGGCCAGAACCGCCGGAACACCTCACGTGGCGAGACGGCGGGCGCGGCCGCGACGACACCGTCGGAGGCGTCGCCCACCGACAGCAGACGCCGCAGGACGAAGACCATGGGACGCGTTCCTCGGGGAGCGGCGGGGCGGACCGGGTCCTGCGGTCACCGGTCCGCTCGGCCTGGTGTGCGATCTCAGTGGTCGTCGTGGTCGTGGCGGTCGCCGTGGTCGTGGCGGTGGCTGTGGCCGTGACGGTGGTCGTGGCGGTGACTGTGGTGGTCGTGCCGGTGGCCGTGGTCGTGACGCGAGGTGTCCCTCTCATGGTCACGGCGCATGGCGGGCAGGAGACTGCTGAAGATGGCCATGGGGTTCCTCCCTGGACTCGCTGTACACGGGATACGTCCCGGGGCGGGAAACGGATGGCTGTCCTGCGAAAAAAGTCGCCCGAGAAGGACGGGCGCACAGGTCGCCGTCAGCCCAGCCTCGCCGCCAACCCCCCGGTGCACCGCACCTCGTCGCCCGCCGTGATCAGCAGGCCCTCCACGTCCGGCAGTGACTCCAGCCACGCCAGCCCGGCCCGCGACCCCATCGCGAACGCCGCCGTGGCCCAGCAGTCCACCCACGTCAGCCGTGGCCCCACCACCGTCACGGCGACCAGATCCGTCACCGCCGACTTCCCCGTCCGCGGATCCACGATGTGCGCACCCCGCTCGGCCGTGCCCGAGGTCGCCACCGACAGTTCGGCCACCCCAGCCGCCGAGATCACCGCCGCCAGCCCGCCCGGCCGCAGCGGATCGGCCACCCCCACCCGCCACGGCCGCTGCGGCTCCGGCGAGCCGAGCAACTGGACGTCCCCGCCCCCGTTGACGCTCACCCCACGCACCCCGGCCACCTCCGCCAGCCGCCGCGCCGCCCGCTCGGCGGCCCAGCCCTTGACGATGCCGGTGGGATCCAGCGAGCCCCGATAGCGGCTGCTGAACCAGCCCTCGCTGACCCGTTCCGCCTCCGCCGCGAGATCCAGCACCTCGGCCACCTCGGGCGAACACCCGGACACGGTCAGCTCGCCCCGCGCCAGCCGCGCGACCTCGCTGTCCTCGCGGTAGGTGCTGAACACCGCGTCCGCCTCGTGCAGTGCGGCGACCGCCTCGGCCAGGGCCTCTCGTACCGCACGGGGTTCCCCGCCGCGGACGTCGAAGGAGAAGACGGTCCCCATGACCTCCTCCGCATGACGTACCGCGGCGGGAGCTTTCGCCGACTCCGTCACCGCGTCAGCCACCGGCCTGGTCCAGCGCCGACTGGAGGGACTGCTTGTAGCCGGTGCTGGTGTAGGTGGCACCGGAGACGGCGTCGATGCCCGCGCTGCCGGCCGCGACCGCCTCCTGGTTGAGCTTGGGGACGGCCAGTGCCGTCTTCTGGTCGCTGAGTCCGCCCTTGGGCGCCTGGACCGCCTCCGACTTGGTGATCCTGCCGCCGGCGACCGTGATCCGCACCTGGACCGGACCGTACTGGGTCTGCGCGACCTTCCCGGTCACCGTACGGGCCTGCGCCGCACCCGGCGACGAGGAGCCGCGGGAGGACCCGCCGGAGGAGCCGGCCGACGCCTTGACCTTGTCCAGGGCCGACTGCAGCGACTTCTTGTAGCCGGTGCTCGTGTACGTCGCCCCGGACACCGCGTCGATCCGCGCGCTCTGCGCGGCCACGGCCTCCTGGTTGAGCTTGGGGACGGCCAGCGCCGTCTTCTGGTCGCTGAGTCCGCCCTTGGGCGCCTGGACCGCCTCCGACTTGGTGATCCTGCCGCCCGCCACGGTCAGCCGTACCTGCACGGTCCCGTACTGCGTCTGCGTCGCGTCACCGGTCACCGTGCCGCCCGCCGCACCGGCCGCCTGCGCGCCGCCCTGCGGTGACTGCTGCGCCGCCGTCGCCTGCGGCGCGGCGCCCGCCGCCGACGCCGCGGCCGGATCGGACGCCGGCTTCAGCGACAGCAGCAGCACGACACCGGACACGGTCGCGGCCGTGGCCAGCACGACCCGTCGAATGGGATGGCTCTTCCGCATCTCTTCGTTGCTCCCGCTCACATCTCGAACGACTCGTGATGGATACGGCGGGCGGGCACTCCCGCGCCGCGCAGTGCCTCGTACACCGACTGGGCGAACCCGGCCGGGCCGCACATGAAGACGTCGTGCCGGTCGATGTCCGGGATCTTCCGCTGGAGGTTCTCGGCGGAGATGTCCGGCCGCTCGCCCTCCGGGCTGTTCACCGCGTACATCAGCCGGGCGCCCCGCTCGTCGGCGATCTTCGCCAGCTCGTCCCACAGCGCCAGGTCCTGGGTGCTGTTGGCCCGGTACAGCAGCGTGATGTCACCGGCCGCGCCGGGCAGCGTCTCGAACAGCGCCCGCATCGGCGTGATGCCTACCCCGCCCGCGACCAGCAGCACCTTGCCCCGGCTGCGGCGCTGCGCGGTCATCGCCCCGTACGGGCCCTCCGCCCACACCCGGGTGCCGGGCGTCAGCTCCCGCAGCCGGGCGCTGTGGTCGCCGATCGCCTTCACCGTGATCCGCAGCATGTCCGGGCGGGGCGCCGCCGACAGCGAGTACGGATGCGAGCTGAACCGCATCCCGGGCGCGAGGAACCGCCAGCGGAAGAACTGGCCCGCCTCCGCGCCCATCCGGTGCAGCCGCCGCCCGCCGATCAGCACCGACACGATGCCCGGCGTCTCCTCGATCACCGCCTCCACCCGCATCCGGTGCTTGAGGTTCAGCCGGATCGGGGTGAGGATCCGGTACCAGATCACCAGCGCGGTGACCACGCCGTACAGGCCGTACCAGAAGGTCTTGGCGGCCGGCTCGACCGCGAAGTCGTTGCCGGTGGTGATCTGGTGCCAGAACGTCAGGAACACCGCCGCGTACGTCATCAGATGCACGTGGTACCAGGTGTCGTACGGCATCCGGCGGCGGATCCCGCCGATCGACGTCAGCCCGATCAGCACGAACAGACCCGTGCCGATCGCCGCCTTGCCCACATCGGGCAGCTGGTCGACGGAGTCGATGGTCTGCTGCACGATGTCGCCGAGCGACTTGCCCGCCTGCAGCGCGTACCCCCACATGGTGAGGAAGACATGCGCCACGATCAGGCAGAGCGTGTACCGGCCGCTCATCGCGTGCCAGCGGGCCACCCGGTCCGAGCCGACCCGCCGCTCCAGCGCCGGCACCCGCGCCATCTGCAGCACGACCAGCGCCATCAGATAGCCGGCCAGCAGGCCCGTGATCCGGCCCGCGTTGAGGATCCTGCCGGTGTTGTCGGCGATGGATGGTGTGTTGTGCCACCAGAGCCACAGCACGGCCGCCGCGCCCGCCCAGACGGCGAGCAGCAGCGGTACGGCCGGGCTGCGGCGCGGGCGGATGCGGCGCATCGTCTGTCGGCGGGCGGCACGTCCGCCTGCGAGCGTGGTGGTCACGGTTCCTCCGTCGGGACTCGGCCCTTGGCCCAGAGATACGTGCCGCATGCGCTGAGTGTTCAGAGCCCCGCCGAGTCCAGCGCGGACTGGAGGGACTGCCGGTAGCCGGTGCTGGTGTACGTGGCGCCCGACACCATGTCTATCCGCGCGCTCTGCGCCGCCAGCGCCTCGCGCCGCAGCTGGGGCAGCGCATAGCTGTTGATCTCCTGGTCGCGCGGGTTGTCCTGCGGATACCGCACGGCCGTGACGTCCGTGAGCTTGCCGCTCCTGACCGTCACCCGCACCTGGACCGGGCCCCAGCGGGTCTGCACGGTGTCCCCGGTGACGGTCCTGCTGACGGTCTTCGTACCCGCCGTGGAGCCGCTGGACGGAGCCGAACTGCTCGACGCGGAAGGTGACTTGGTGTCGGCGGTGGCCAGTGCGGGAGTCGTGTGCGGCTTCAGCGACAGCAGCAGCACCATCCCGGAGACGGTGGCGGCGCTCGCCAGCACGATCCGGCGCAGCGGGCGGTTCTTCTTCAACGCGTGCACTTCAGGGGCCTCACAGCTCGAACGACTCGTGGTGGATCCGGCGGTCCGGCACCCCGGCCGACCGCAGCGCCTCGTACACGTCCCGCGCGAAGCCGTGCGGCCCGCAGATGTAGACGTCGTGGCCGGGCAGCCCGGGGAAGGTCGCGCGCAGCGCCCGCGCCGAGATGTCCGGGCGCTCCCCGCCCGGTCCGTTCAGCGCGTACAGCACCTGCGCGCCGCGCCACCGGGCGATCGCCTCCAGCTCCTGGCCGAGCGCCAGGTCCTCGGAACGCCGCGCTCGGTACAGGAGGGTCACCTCCCCGGGCAGCGTCTCGAACAGCGCCCGCAGCGGGGTGACGCCGACACCGGCCGCGATGAGCAGGGTGCGGTGCGCGGTGGCCCGGTCGGCGGTCAGCGCGCCGTACGGGCCCTCCGCCCACACCCGGGTACCGGGCCTGAGCAGCGCCACGGCCGCGCTGTGGTCGCCGAGCGCCTTGACCGTGATCCGCAGGGCGTCCGGGCGTGCCGGCGCCGACAGGGAGTACGGCGTGGACGTCCAGCCCATGCCCTCGCCGAGGAACCGCCAGCGGAAGAACTGCCCCGGACGCGCCCCGAGTTCGTCCAGGTACCGCCCGCGCACGACGACCGAGTACACCCCCGGCGCCTCCCGGTGCACCGACTCCACGCGCAGCCGGTGGCGCCGGTTGAGCCGGACCGGGGCGAGGATCCGGAACCACAGCACCAGGGCCGCGACGCCCAGGTACAGCGCATACCAGAGGGCGGTCGCGACCGGCTTGCCGTTGAACTCGTTCCCGAGCGTCAGCTGGTGGAAGAAGGCCAGGAAGACGGCCGCGTACGTCAGCAGGTGGACGTAGTACCAGAACTCGTGGCTCGTGCGGCGGCGCACGGCCCGGGCCGAGGTGATGCCGACCGCGAAGAGGATCAGTGTGCCGGCGGTGGCCTTGAGCATGTCCGGGTAGTCCAGCACGACGGTCACCGCCTCGTGCCGGAGCGAGGCCTGGTCCTGGGCGGCGTACCCGGCGAGGATCAGCACGATGTGCGCGATGAGCAGGCACACCGTGTACCGGCCGGCCATCGCGTGCCAGCGCGCCACCCGGTCCGAACCGATCCGCCGCTCCAGCAGCGGCACCCGCGCCATCAGGCCGACGAGCACCGCGCAGGCGTACCCGCACAGCAGCCCGGCGATCCGCCCGGCGCCGGTCAGCCGGCCGGCCGTACCGACCACGGACCCGGTGTCCGCCCACCACAGCGCGAGCACGGCCGCCGCCCCGGCCCACAGCACGGCCAGCACCGGCCCCGCAGGGGAGCGCCGTGCGGTCACGGGCACGGGCGGGGCCGCCCGCCGTGCGTCCACGGTCGTCATCAGTCGCCGTCCCTTCGTCCGTCGTGCCAGGCCACTGTGCGGGCCGAAGTTCTCAGCCACCTCTGAACGACCCGCTGACCAGGCGCTTTGAGAGCGGACTCAGAGGCGGTCCTCATCCGGCGTTCAGCAGGCCGGTGAGCGCACTCACAGAAAACTCAGAGCGCAGGCGGCACGTCCCACCCGTCCGCAGGGGTGATGCTGGTAGGCGCGATGAACACCACCCGCTCCGGCCGCCCGGCCCTCACCCGACCCGACGGCACCCCGCTGCGCGTCCTCGTCGTGGACGACGACCCCGACCTCGCGGAGGTGCTCACCGGCGCCCTGCGCTACGAGGGCTGGGAGGTGCGCGCGGCCGGCGACGGCGCCGCGGCCGTGGCCGGCGCGCGCGAGCTGCTGCCCGACGCCGTCGTCCTGGACGTGATGCTCCCGGACACCGACGGCTTCGCCGTACTGCGCCGGCTGCACGAGGTGAAGCCGGACGTCTGTGTGCTCTTCCTCACGGCCCGGGACGCCGTCGAGGACCGGATCGCGGGCATCACGGCGGGCGGCGACGACTATGTCACCAAGCCCTTCAGCCTGGAGGAGGTCGTGGCCCGGCTGCGCGGTCTGCTGCGCCGGGCGGGCATGGCCCGGCAGCTGGAGGAGGGGCCGCGGCTGACCGTGGGCGACCTGGCGATGGACGAGGAGGCCCGCGAGGTCACCCGGGCCGGTGAGCTGATCGAACTCTCACCCACCGAGTTCGAGCTGCTCCGCTTCCTCATGCGCAACCCGCGCCGCGTCCTCAGCAAGGCGCAGATCCTCGACCGGGTGTGGTCCTACGACTTCGGTGGCCGCGCCCATGTCGTGGAGCTGTACATCTCCTACCTGCGCAAGAAGATCGACGCGGGCCGCGAGCCCATGATCCACACGGTGCGCGGGTCGGGCTATGTGCTGAAACCGGTGAGCAGGTGACGCTCCTTGGGCGGCTGCCCCGCCCCCGCACGCTGCGCGCCCGGCTCATCGCCGGTCTGGTCGTGCTGCTCGCGATCAGCTGTGCCGCGGTCGGCGTGGCGGCCGTCGTCGAGCTGAACGGCTTTCTCACCCGTCGGCTCGACCAGCAGCTCCAGCAGGCCGGCCCGGCCTTCCCGCAGAGCTTGGAGCACGGCACCTACAAACCGTCGGACCACGATGGCGACGAGCACGGCGACACCCGCCGCCAGGCCGCCGGGACGTTCGGCGCCCGCCTGCTGAACGGCCAGGTCACCAGCGCGGCCGTGGTGCCCGCCAGCGACCGGCAGGATCCCGCCGTCACCCTGACCGCCGCGGACCGCGCGGCCCTGGCCGGGCTTCCGGCGGACGGCGCGGGCCACAGCGTGTGCCTGTCGCACGTGCGGGACTACCGCCTGATGGCGTGGCGCGGCAGGGACGGCGACGTGCTGGTCACGGGGCTGCCGACGGAGCCGGTGCGGTCCGCCGTGACGCGCCTCGAACTGGTCGCCGTGATCGTCTTCGGGCTGGCCCTGACCGTCGCCGGCGTGGCCGGGGCGGTGTGGGTCCGCTGGTCGCTGCGCCCGCTGAGCAGAGTCGCCGCCACCGCCACCCGGGTCAGCGAGCTGCCCCTGGCCAGCGGCGAGGTGGCTCTGCCGCCGCGTGCCCCGGACAGCGATCCGCGCAGCGAGGTCGGCCGGGTGGCGGCGGCGTTCAACCGCATGCTGCGGCATGTCGAGGACGCCCTGACCAAGCGCCACGCCAGCGAGGAGCGGCTGCGCCGCTTCGCCGCCGACGCCAGCCACGAACTGCGCACCCCGGTCGCCTCGGTCCGCGGCCACGCCGAACTGGCCCTGCTCCACCCCGGCCCGGTGCCGCCGGAGGTCACCCGGGCTCTGGAGCGCATCAAGGCCGAGTCCGTCCGCATGGGCGAGATGGTGGACGACCTCCTCCTGCTGGCCCGCCTCGACGCCGGCCGCCCCTTGGAGCGGCACCCGGTCGACCTGACCCATCTGGTGCTGGACGCGGTCACCGACGCCCGGGCCACCGGCCCCGACCACCGCTGGACCCTGGACCTGCCCGAGGACCCGGTGACGGTGCCGGGCGACGCCCACCGCCTCCAACAGGTGTTGGCCAACCTGTTGGCCAACGCGCGTTTGCACACGCCCGTCGGCACCAAGGTGACGGTGACCCTGGAGCCGGAGCCCGGCGCGGCGATCCTCTCGGTCCACGACGACGGCCCGGGCGTCCCGGAGGACGTCCAGCCGGGCGTCTTCGAACGCTTCACGCGGGCCGACCACCGCCGCCGCCCGGACGCCTCCGGCGGCGGAGCGGGCCTGGGCCTGTCGATCGTGGCGGCGGTGGCGGAGGCACACGGGGGGAGCGTGGGGCTGGAGAGCAGACCGGGCTCCACGACGTTCACGGTCCGGCTGCCTACCTGAAGGGGCGCGAGGCCGTGTCGATGTGCGGCTCCGCCGCGTGGGCGCGCAGTACTTCAGTACCGGGCAAGAGCCGTAGGTCCGTCAACCGTCCCGATGGCCATGTGCGGCCGCTTCCCCGGCTCGGCCCACTGAAGAATCCGCCGCATCGCACGCTCCGGCACCGACACACACCCGGCCGTGGCCCCGCGCCCGTTGACATGCAGAAAGATCCCGGCGCCGCGCCCCCGGACCGGCCGGTCGTAGTTGAACCCGATGACAAGCGCGTAGGCGTACTGAGCCGTGTAGGAGATCAGATGCTCCGACTCGGACGCCCGGCAGTCGCCCGGCAGCGGTTCGGCCCAGCGGTTGTACGACCGTGCCTCATTGTCCTCGCACCACCATGAACTCCCCTTCACCGGACGGTACTTGACGCTCGTCCCGTCCGGCGCCGCCTTGATCCCGAAGCCGAAGGGAAGGCCGTACAGCCCGGTCGGTGTCGTGTTCGTCCCCTGCTTCCGCTTCACCCCCTCCACCAGACCGTTCGCCCCGAACCGCGCCGGGGCGGAACCGGCCCGCACCCACTGTCCGTGCCGCAGGTCCCACCAGGTGAGGGTCCCCGACGTCGAGTCGGTGCGCGGCGCCTGAGCGAGGATCAGCTGGGTGCCGCCGCCGGTGTCCGCCAGGTACGCGGGCGGCGGCGCGCACGCACGGCCCGGTGTGAGCCCGAGCAGGGCGAGCGAGGACGCGGACACGAGGGTGAGCACGACACCGGGGCGCATGGCTCAGACGGTAGACGGCGGGAGCGGCAACGGCAGCCCGGGTAGTCCGTCCAGGCTCGTCGCGATGTGCTCCTTCTTCTCGAAGTACGCGCTCAGCGAGGCGTCGTCCTCCCGCGCGAAACGCTTGCCGTGCAGCTCACGGTCGTCTTCGTACGCCATGTAGGGGACGGCGTACCCGCAGCTGTCCCGGACCAGTTCCGCGTGCACGACGATGATCGCTCGCAGTCCGTGCAGGCTCGGGTCGATCTCCGGGAAGTGGACGAGCAGCTCCTCGAAGCGCGGGTCGTCCCGGAAGACGGGCTCGCCCCGGCCGTGCACGCGCACGATGTTCGGCGGGCCCTGGAAGGCGCACCACATCAGGGTGATCCGCCCGTTCTCCCTGAGGTGGGCGATGGTCTCGGCGTTGGACCCGGCGAAGTCGAGGTAGGCCACGGTCCGTTCGTCGAGTACGGCGAAGGAGCCCGTGAGGCCCTTGGGGGAGAGGTTGACCGTGCCGTCGCCGGACAGCGGCGCGGTCGCGGTGAAGAAGAGGGGCTGCTCCTCGATGAACGTCCGGAGCCTGCCGTCGATGCGTTCATAAGTCTTTCCCATGTCTAACGATTATCGACGAAACTCCTTCGCTTGTCTAACGAATTGCCGTGGCCGCCCCGGTCGGCACCCGTCGGGGCGGCCACGGTTGCCGGCTATCTCACTTGGTGAGCGTGCAGGCGGCCAGGGCGTCCAGGCCTTGTGGCCTGGTGGAGGTGCGGCCGATGGCGATGGCGATGCGGTCGATGGTGGAGATCCGCTTGTCCTTGAGGGGTCCGAGGATGGCGTTGTTGACGAAGTTGGGTCCGCCTTGGCCGACGGTGTTCTGCAAGCGTTTGTCGGCTTCCTGGATCTGGGTCTGCAGGAGGGTGAGGTTGCGGTCGACCTCGGCCTTGGCGGAGGCCGGGACGGCGGGGAGCCTGGAGGCCACGTCCGGGCAGGAGATCGTGCCCGCCCCGGTGTTGCCGCCGGCGTTCCCTCCGGTCTTCCTGCCGGTGCTCCCGCCGGCCGTCGCACCGCCTGCGCCCGACCGCCCGGTCGCGGCCGCGCTCGGTGTGGCGGCACCGCCCGCCGCGCTCCCGCCCGCGTTCAGGGCGCAGGCGGCCAGGGCGTCCAGGCCTTGTGGCTTGGTGGAGGTGCGGCCGATGGCGATGGCGATGCGGTCGATGGTGGAGATCCGCTTGTCCATGAGGGGTCCGAGGATGGCGTTGTTGACGAAGTTGGGTCCGCCTTGGCCGACGGTGTTCTGCAAGCGTTTGTTGGCTTCCTGGATCTGGGTCTGCAGGAGGGTGAGGTTGCGGTCGACCTCGGCCTTGGCGGAGGCCGGGACGGCGGGGAGCCTGGAGGCCACGTCCGGGCAGGAGATCGTGCCGGGGCTCGCCAGCGTGCGGGCCTGCGCGGCACCGCCGCTCCCGGCGGGGGTTCCGGCGAGGGCCGAGCCGGCGATCACCGCTCCGGACAGCACCACGGCGGCAGCGCCGCCGACGACCGCCACACGGCGCTTGTTGTACTTCGGGAGAGCCCTGGACATACGGATGCCTCACTTGGGTCGGATCGACGTCTGAGCAACGCGGCGCCTGCGTTCGGGGAGAAGTACGGGAAAGCGGTTTCATCCGTTCATCGCACACCTCGATTGACGAATCATGCAGAGTTCTGCATACTCATGCATGCCAGCAAGTGCAGTGTGAGGAGAAACCCGTGACCGAGCGCGTCGTACTCGCCTATTCGGGCGGTCTGGACACCTCCGTCGCCATCGGCTGGATCGCCGAGGAGACGGGCGCCGAGGTCATCGCCGTCGCGGTGGACGTCGGCCAGGGCGGCGAGGACCTGGACGTCATCCGCAAGCGCGCCCTCGCCTGCGGTGCCGTCGAGGCCGAGGTCGCCGACGCCAAGGACGAGTTCGCCGACGAGTACTGCCTCCCGGCGATCAAGGCCAACGCCCTCTACATGGACCGCTACCCGCTGGTCTCGGCCCTGTCCCGGCCGACGATCGTCAAGCACCTCGTCGCCGCCGCCCAGAAGCACGGCGCCACCACGGTCGCCCACGGCTGCACCGGCAAGGGCAACGACCAGGTCCGCTTCGAGGCCGGCATCGTCGCCCTCGCCCCCGGCCTGAAGTGCATCGCCCCGGTCCGCGACTACGCGATGACCCGGGACAAGGCGATCGCCTTCTGCGAGGAGAAGCAGCTCCCGATCGCCACCACCAAGAAGTCCCCGTACTCCATCGACCAGAACGTCTTCGGACGCGCCGTCGAGACGGGCTTCCTGGAGGACATCTGGAACGCCCCGATCGAGGACGTCTACGACTACACCGCCGACCCGGCCGTCCCGCGCGAGCCCGACGAGGTGATCATCACCTTCAAGGAGGGCGTCCCGGTCGCGATCGACGGCAGGCCCGTCACCGTCCTGCAGGCGATCCAGCAGCTCAACGAGCGCGCCGGCGCCCAGGGCATCGGCCGGATCGACATGGTCGAGGACCGGCTCGTCGGCATCAAGTCCCGCGAGGTGTACGAGGCTCCGGGCGCCATCGCCCTGATCACCGCCCACCAGGAGCTGGAGAACGTCACCGTCGAGCGCGAACTCGCCCGCTACAAGCGGCAGGTCGAGCAGCGCTGGGGCGAACTGGTCTACGACGGCCAGTGGTTCTCCCCGCTCAAGCGCGCCCTGGACGGCTTCATCGACGAGGCCAGCCGGCACGTGACCGGCGACATCCGGATGACCCTGCACGGCGGCCGCGCGGTCGTCACCGGCCGGCGCTCCGAGTCGTCCCTGTACGACTTCGACCTCGCCACCTATGACACCGGCGACACCTTCGACCAGTCCGCCGCCAAGGGCTTCATCGACATCTACAGCCTGTCGTCGAAGATCGCGGCACGGCGCGATCTGCAGGCATAGCCTGACGCACACCTCGACCGACCCACTTCTCTAGGAGCAGTGCAAGTGAGCAGCAACAGCGGTGACGTTCGGCTCTGGGGCGGCCGTTTCGCCGACGGTCCCGCCGAAGCCCTGGCGAAGCTGTCCGCGTCCGTCCACTTCGACTGGCGCCTCGCGCCGTACGACATCGCCGGCTCGCGTGCCCACGCGCGCGTCCTGCACAAGGCGGGGCTGCTCACCGAGGACGAGCTGACCCGCATGCTCGCCGGGCTCGACCAGCTGGAGGCCGACGTCGCGTCCGGCGCCTTCGTGGGCACCATCGCCGACGAGGACGTGCACACCGCCCTGGAACGCGGCCTGCTGGAGCGCCTCGGCCCCGACCTCGGCGGCAAGCTGCGCGCGGGCCGGTCGAGGAACGACCAGGTGGCGACCCTCTTCCGGATGTACCTCAGGGATCACGCCCGTACGATCGGCGGCCTGATCGCCGACCTCCAGGACGCCCTGATCGGTCTCGCCGAGGCCCACCCGGACGTGGCGATGCCCGGCCGTACCCACCTCCAGCACGCCCAGCCGGTGCTCTTCGCCCACCATGTCCTCGCCCATGTCCAGCCCCTGTCCCGGGACGCCGAGCGGCTGCGCCAGTGGGACGAGCGGACGGCGGTGTCGCCGTACGGCTCCGGTGCCCTCGCCGGCTCCTCCCTGGGCCTGGACCCGGAGGCCGTCGCGCAGGACCTCGGCTTCGAGCACGGCAGCGTCGGCAACTCCATCGACGGCACGGCCTCCCGTGACTTCGTGGCGGAGTTCGCCTTCATCACGGCGATGATCGGTGTGAACCTCTCCCGGATCGCCGAGGAGATCATCATCTGGAACACGAAGGAGTTCTCCTTCGTGACCCTGCACGACGCGTTCTCCACCGGCTCGTCGATCATGCCGCAGAAGAAGAACCCCGACATCGCGGAGCTGGCACGAGGCAAGTCGGGCCGTCTGATCGGCAATCTGACGGGTCTCCTCGCCACCCTCAAGGCCCTGCCCCTGGCCTACAACCGCGACCTCCAGGAGGACAAGGAGCCGGTCTTCGACTCCTGCGACCAGCTGGAGGTGCTGCTGCCCGCCTTCACCGGCATGATCGCCACCCTCACCGTCCACCGCGAGCGCATGGAGGAGCTGGCCCCGGCCGGCTTCTCGCTCGCCACCGACATCGCCGAGTGGCTGGTCAAGCAGGGCGTGCCGTTCCGCGTGGCGCACGAGGTCGCGGGGGAGTGCGTGAAGGTCGCCGAGGCCGAGGGCAAGGAGCTGGACGACCTCACGGACGAGCAGTTCGCGAAGATCTCGGCGCATCTCACTCCGGAGGTGCGCGGCGTTCTCCACGTGCCCGGCGCCCTGGCCTCCCGCGACGGCCGTGGCGGCACGGCGCCGAGCGCGGTCGCCGTACAGCTGGCAGAGGTGAAGGCGGACGTGGTGACCCAGCACGAATGGGCGGCCGCAAAGAAGAAGAGCTGAGGGGCAGCGCCCCGAAAGGGGCGCGGGGAACTGCGCGACAAGCCACAGACAACCGGCACTCGCCGAACCACGGCAAGTCTCGAGTTCTCAGGCGCCCCGGCTCCCCGAACGGAGTGTCGTCGCGGGTTACGTTGGTCGGAAGCCGTACCGGAGCCGACCGAACGGAACCCGCGATGCCCTTCGCCCGACTGGCCTCAGCAACCACCCCGACCTGCCACATCGGCCTCGGCCTGGCCGCCGTCGGCCGCCCCGGCTACATCAACCTCGGCCGCGAGGAAGACCTCGGAGAGAACCGCAGCGTCGACACCCTCCGCAGCCGTACCCACGAGCTCCTCGACGCCGCCTACGCCCAGGGCGTCCGCTACTTCGACGCAGCCCGCTCCTACGGCCGGTCCGAGGAGTTTCTCGCGGACTGGTTGAACACCCGCCCCGACATCGACGACGTGGTCATCGGCAGCAAATGGGGCTACACCTACACCGCCGACTGGTCGGCGGACGCCGAGACGCACGAGGTCAAGGACCACAGCCTCGCCGCGTACGAGCGGCAGCGCGCCGAGACGGACGCGCTGCTCGGCGACCGGCTCGACCTCTACCAGATCCACTCGGTGACCCCGGACAGCCCGGCCCTCACCGACAAGGACCTGCACGCCCGGCTCGCCGAGGCCGCCGCCCAGGGCCTGACCCTCGGCTTCTCCACCAGCGGCCCCGCCCAGGCCGACGCCGTCCGCGCCGCCCTCGCGATCACGGTCGACGGCGAGCCCCTCTTCCGTACCGTCCAGTCGACGTACAACGTGCTGGAGACCTCGGCAGGCCCCGCCCTCGCCGAGGCGCACGACGCCGGCCTGACCGTGATCGTCAAGGAGGGCATGGCCAACGGCGGCCTCGCCGCGCCGCACGCCCCACCGGCGCTGAAGGCCGTCGCCGAGGAGACCTCCCTCGGTTGCGACGCCGTGGCCCTCGCCTGGATCCTGCGCCAGCCCTGGGCCGGTGTCGTCCTCTCCGGCGCCGCGACCGTCAGCCAGCTCGCCTCCAACCTCCACGCCCCGGCCGTCGATCTCGACGCGGACCAGCTGACCCGCCTCGCCACGCTCGCCGAGGATCCCCGCGCCTACTGGGAGCGGCGCGGCCGGCTGCCCTGGCACTGACGTCGCACCCACGCTGACCAGCACTGATGACTCACGCATGCCTGTAATGAGACAATAGTGTCTCACGTGCCCTATCCTTGTCTCATGGCTCTCGACCGTGACCAGGTGCTGCGCAGCGCGGCCGCCCTGCTGACCCGTAAATCCACCGCGACCATGGACGAGGTCGCCAAGGCCGCAGGGATCAGCCGGGCCACGCTGCACCGCCACTTCGCCGGGCGCGACGCGCTCGTACGGGCGCTGGAGGCGCTCGGCATCGAGGAGTGCGAAGCAGCCGTGGACCGGGCCCGGCTGGACGAAGGGCCCGCGAGCGAGGCGGTACGCAGGCTGGTGCGCGAGATCCAGTCCGCGGCGGGCCTGCTCGCCTTCCTGTACGGCGAGAGCCAGCTGTGGGAGGGCGAGCGGCAGAACGACGGATGGCTGCGCCTGGACACCCGGATCGGCGCCGTGTTCCAACGCGGCCAGCAGGCGGGCGAGTTCCGTATCGACCTCACACCGGTCTGGCTCACCGAGGCGCTGTACGGCCTGATCGCCTCGTGCGCCTGGGCCACCCTGGACGGCCGTGTGGCCGGCCGGGACTTCCCGACGATGGTCGCCGAGCTGCTGCTCGGCGGCGCTGTACGAAGAGAGGAATCATGACCAGCACCCTGCGGCCGGCCGCGACGACGGAGGCGGTGACGCGCCCGGGCCGCTGGCTCGCGCTCTCCGTCCTCGTCCTGGCCGTGCTGCTGGTGGCCGTCGACGCCACCGTCCTCGGCCTGGCGACCCCCTACATCAGCGAAGACCTGAACCCCTCCGGCACCCAGCTCCTGTGGATCGGCGACGTCTACTCGTTCGTCATCGCCGGTCTGCTGGTCTCCATGGGCAGCCTCGGCGACCGCATCGGCCGCAAGCGGATCCTGCTCGGAGGTGCCACGGCGTTCGGCGCGATATCCGTGCTCAACGCCTATGCGACGACTCCCGAACTGATGATCCTGGCGCGGGCGCTGCTCGGTGTCGCGGGCGCGACCCTGATGCCCGCCACCCTCGCCCTGATCCGCAACCTCTTCCACGACCCGCGCGAGCGCAGCCTCGCCGTCGGCATCTGGGGCGCGACGGCCTCCGCCGGTACGGCCGTCGGCCCGATCGCGGGCGGCTTCCTCCTCGAACACTTCTGGTGGGGCTCGGTCTTCCTCATCAACCTGCCGGTGATGGCGGTCCTGGTCCTCGTCGGCATCCGCACGCTGCCCGAGTCCCGCAACCCGAACCCCGGCCCCTGGGACCTGATCAGCGTCGTCCTGTCGCTGGTCGGCATGATCGGCGTCGTATACGCGGTCAAGGAGGCGGCCACGCACGGCGTCACCGGTCCCACGCTCGCCGCCGGCCTGCTGGGCGCCGCCGCGCTCTACGGCTTCGTCCACCGTCAGCTCACCATGCCGACCCCGCTGCTGGACATGCGGCTGTTCAGGCGCCGCGGCTTCAGCGGAGCGGTCCTCGCCGACCTGCTGACCGTGCTCGGCCTGTCCGGCCTGGTGTTCTTCCTCTCCCAGTACCTGCAACTCGTCCAGGGCAGGCGCCCGTTCGAGGCGGGCCTTGCCGAACTGCCCGCCGCTGTCGGCGCGGTGGTGTCCGGCCTGATGGCGGGCCGCGCCGCCCGCCGCTTCTCGGTACGGGCCGTGGTCTCCGGCGGCCTCGCCGCGGTGGGCCTCGCCCTGGCCGTGCTGACCACGTTGGGCGCGTCCACGGGCTACCCGGCCCTCGGCGCGGCACTGCTGGTCGTCGGCATCGGCGCCGGCTTCTCCTTCACGGTGACGGCCGACGTCATCCTCTCCAGCGTGCCCAAGGAACAGGCGGGCGCCGCCTCGGCGGTCTCCGAGACGGCGTACGAACTGGGCGCGGCCCTCGGCATCGCCCTGCTGGGCTCGATCGTGACGGGCGTCTACCGTGACTTCACGGGTCCGGCGGGCACCCCGCCCCAGGCCCACGAATCACTGGGCGCGGCCGTCGAGGCCTCCACCCACCTGCCCCCGCACACGGCCCAGCAGATGCTCGACGCGGCCCGGGAATCCTTCGTCCACGGCCTCCACCTGGCCTCCGGCGCGGGAGCAGCGGTCCTGCTGGCAACGGCGGTGGCGGCGTGGTTCCTGCTGAGGGGCCAGAAACTGGAAAGCGCAGGGGAGTGAAACTTCCTAGGGGCGCGGGGAACTGCGCGACCAGCCCCTACGCACCCGCACCCGAAAACCGGCCGAACTGCCAGCGGCGCTAGGCTGCTTTTGCCTTGGTCGCATACATGTCCACGTACTCCTGCCCGGACAGCCGCATGACCTCGGCCATCACCGAGTCGGTGACGGCGCGCAGCACATACCGGTCCCGGTCCATCCCGTCGTACCGCGAGAACTCCATGGCCTCGCCGAACCGAACGGTCACCCGACCGGGCCGCGGGATACCGCTGCCCCCCGGCTGCAGCTTGTCCGTGCCGATCATGGCGAAGGGGACAACCGGCGCACCGGTCATCAGCGTCAGCCGCGCGATACCGGTGCGCCCCCGGTACAGCCGTCCGTCGGGCGATCGCGTGCCCTCGGGGTAGATCCCGAAGATCTTCCCCTCCTCCAGGATCCGCCGGCCGGTCATCAGCGCCGCCACACCACCGCTCGCGCCGTCCCGGTCCACCGGGATCATGCCGACGCCGGTGAAGAACCAGGCCATCAGGCGGCCCTTGAAGCCCTTGCCGGTGACGTACTCGTCCTTGCCGATGAAGAACACCTGCCGCTTGGTGACGACCGGCAGCACGATCGAGTCGATGAAGGTGAGGTGATTGCCCGCCAGGATGACCGGGCCGTCCCCCGGGATGTGCTCCACGCCCTCCACCTGTGGGCGGAACATCAGGCGCATGATCGGTCCGAGCACTGCCTTGATGAGCGCGAAGCGGGACAACGGGTCCTCCGATGTCAGGGGGGCGATATGAGTCTGTGCAGGTGAGGACATTACTCGGGGCTCCTGGGAAGACGCACATCGGGGAGGGCCGGTTCACCGAGGTCTTACGAAGAGTTGACACGGGTTTACCTGCGGTGACGCCCCGGAGACGGGCTGTGACCGTCCTGCGGCGATGTGACGAAGATCGCGCGCAACATCACTCCGGCCCCCACAGGACAGCCGGCAGCACCCACACGTTCCGGCCCAGGACTCTCTCCGGACACGTCAACGCCCCTACGATCGGCCCGGACTGAAGTACGAATGGGCAGGAGGCGCTGATGGGCAGCGACCAGGTGAACGAGAAGACGCAGGGCACCGCACGGCGGGCGATCCTCGGCGCGGCGGTGTTCGGAGCGGCGAGCGGGGCGGTCCTCGGACTGCCGGGCGCGGCCGGTGCCGCCGAGGCCGGTACGGCAGGGCGGGGCGGCCGGGGGCTGAAGAGCCTGCCGGTGCCGACGATCATCGGTCACCGGGGCGCCAGCGGCTACCGCCCGGAGCACACCTTCGGCTCGTACAACCTGGCCCTGGACCTGGGCGCCGACGTCGTCGAGGCCGGTGACCTGGTGCCCACCAAGGACGGCCATCTCGTCTGCCGGCACGAGCCGGAGATCGGCGGCACCACGGACGTCGCCGCGCACCCGGAGTTCGCCGACCGCAAGACCACCAAGATGCTGGACGGCGTCGCGACCACCGGCTGGTTCACCGAGGACTTCACGCTCGCCGAACTGAAGACCCTTCGCGCGGTAGAACGCATCCCGGCCAACCGCCCCCACAACACCCTCTACAACGGGCGCTGGGAGATACCCACGTTCGAAGAGGTCCTGAAGTGGCAGGACGAGCAGACCCGCAAGCGCGGCAAGCAGGTCTGGATCTACCCCGAGACCAAGCACCCCACCTACTTCCGCAAGCTGGGCCTCGGCCTGGAGGAGCGGGTGGCGAAGCTGCTGCGCAAGTACGGCAAGGACGGCCGGAACGCGCCGGTCATACTGCAGTCCTTCGAGCCCAGCAGCATCCAGAAGCTGAACCAGCTGGTCGACAACCCGCTCGTCGTGCTGCTGTCCACGGCGAACAGCCGCCCCTACGACTTCGTCGAGGCGGGCGACCCGCGCACGGTCGCCGACCTGATCACCCCCAAGGGCCTGCGGGAGATGGCCGGCTACGCCCAGGGCATCGGCCCGACGCTGGACCTGGTCATCCCGAAGGACGCGAACGGCAACCTCACCGAGCCGACCACCCTGGTCGCCGACGCGCACAAGGTGGGCCTGGTCCTGCACCCCTACACCATGCGCAACGAGAACCCGTTCCTCCCGGCCGAGTACCGCAAGGGCAGCGCGGCCGACGCCTACGGCGACCCCTTCGGTGCGTTCAAGACGTACTTCGCGACCGGCATCGACGGTGTCTTCACCGACAACGCCGACACCGGCGTGCTCGCCCGCGCCGACTTCCTGGCCGGCTGACCGCGTCAACCCGCAGCCCCGTCGCCCCCCGTTCGGGCTGACTGTGCGCCGCCCCGGAAACCTGCTTCCGGGGCGGCGCGTCGTTCCGCATATGACGCACGACTACCTGGTGGCCGCACTGCACCCGCTGCTCACCGCCGAGGCCTCGGCCGAGGCATATGCCGCCGGGAGTGAGCCGGGCGATCTGGAGCAGGCCGTCTGGCTCCGCCTGCTGGAGCACCTGGAGGCCGAGGGGCCGCCGCCGGATCCACAGGGCTGGCTGCGCAAGGCCGTCCGCGCCGAGGCCCGCCGCAGCCGCCGCACCACCCGCCGGGAACGTCCGTACGGCGCCGAGCCGGCCGACGACCTGCGCACCGACCCCGAGCAGTACGTCCTCGCGGCCGCCCGGCGCCGGGCGCTGCGCGACGCGGTGCGCCGGCTGCCCGGCCGCTGCCCCCGGCTCATCGAGGCCCTGCTCTCCCCGGAGGACCTGACATACCGGGAGATCGCGGGGGAGTTGGGTATCTCACAGGGCAGCCTTGGCCCTGAACGCTCCAGATGTCTGGGATGTCTGCGCCGATTGCTCACGCCGGAGGTTGCGGCCCGCGAAGCGCGGGGATAGGAGTGAGGGACGACAGGTGATCAGGTGAGCGGGAGGCGTGCGCACATGGGCATGAGCGTGACCATCTCGGTGGCGACCGAGCAGGACGCGGAGCAGATCTTCAGGCTCCAGTACCTGTGCTTCCAGAGCGAGGCGGCGCTGTACGGCAATTACCGCATCGACCCGCTCGTCCAAACCCTGGACTCCGTCCGGGCGGAAGTCGCCTCCGACTGCGTCTTCGTCGCCCGGCTCGGCGACGAGGTGGTCGGCTCCGTGCGCGGCAGGGTCACCGAGGACGGCGCGGCCGCCATCGGCAAGCTCTGCGTCCACCCGCGCCTGCAGGGCCACGGCATCGGCGCGCGGCTGCTGCGCGCGGCCGAGACGGCCCTGTCCGAGCAGCGCGGCGCCACCCGCTTCCGCCTCTTCACCGGCCACCGCAGCGAGGGCAACCTCCGCCTGTACCGCCGCTCCGGCTACGAGACGGTGGGCCGCTCCAAGGGTGCGGACGGAGTGGAGCTGATCATCCTGGAGAAGCAGGCGGGGACGTACGCGGCTACGGCTTGACGGTGTTCCGGGCCCTGCGCAGCCAGTACATGGCGGACAGCGGCAGCAGCACCGGAATGAAGATGTAGCCCGCCCCGTAGTACGACCAGACCGTCGTGTCCGGGAACGCCGAGCGGTCGACCAGGGTCCAGGTGCCCACGATCAGCACACCCGCCAGCTCGGCGGCGCAGCACGCCAGTGCGGCCCGCCGAGCGGTCTCCCCGCCCCGGATCAGCGTGTACGTGATGAACCCGTACACCACCCCGGCCACGGCCGACAGCGCATAGGGCAGCGGCGCCCGGTGGAAGTCCGTGCTGATCTGGTACGCCGAGCGTGACACCGCGCCGACGACCATCACGCCGTAGAACCACACGAGCAGCATGCCCGGACCGCTGATCAACCGGGTCGGCTTCTCCTCCACGGCCGTCACCTCAGCCTCCCCAGATGTCATAGAGCCGCACCTCCAGCACAGCCAGCACCACACCGCCGGCGGCGACCGTCACCGAGCCCCAGCGGGTCCGCTCGGCCAGTGACATGAACCCCGCCGCCGGAACGCACGCGAACGCGCCCAGCAGATACGCCACGAAGATCGTCGTGCCCTGCTCCGGCTTCTCGCCCCGCGCCAGCTGCACGATCCCGACCACCAGCTGGATCACCGCCAGCAGCGACACCACGGCCATGCCGATGAAGTGCCAGTCCTTGGTCGGCTGGTCCCGATGGGCGGCCCAGCCGCACCAGGCGGCGAGCAGCAGCGCGGCGACACCGGTCACCAGCGTCAGGGCATTGAGCATGCGGTGACCTTATTACGGCGGAAACGGGCGCCGGCCGCCGACCCCGCCGTACGCCGTAGGGTCTAGACCATGAAGATCCATGCGCACGCCCTCCTCTTCGACAACGACGGCACCCTCGTCTCCTCCCTCGACTCCGTCGAGCGCTGCTGGACCTGCTGGGCCGGGGAGTACGGGATCACCGCCGAGGAGTTCGGGCGCGTGGAGCTGCACGGGCGGCCCGCCGCCGAGATAGTCGCCGACCTGCTGCCCGCCCACCTGGTGCCGGAGGCGGTCGCCCGGGTCGAGCAGCTGGAGGTGGCGGACGTACCCGAGGGCGGGGTGCGGCTGCTGCCCGGCACCAGGGACCTCCTCGACTCCCTGCCGGCCGACCGCTGGGCCGTCGTCACCTCCGCCACCCGGCGGCTCGCCGAGGCCCGCCTGGACGCCGTCGGCATCCTGCCCAAGACGCTGATCGCCGCCGACGACATCACGCGCGGCAAGCCCGACCCCGAGCCCTACCTGCTCGCCGCCCGGCACCTCGGCGTCGACCCCGCCCACTGCGTGGTCTTCGAGGACGCCCCGGCCGGACTGCAGGCCGGACGGGCCGCCGGAATGACCACCGTGGCGTTGGCCACAACCCACCTCGAGGACGAGCTGGACGCCGACCTCGTGGTGAAGGACCTGTCGGCCTTGTCCGCACTGGTCACCGACCGAGGTGTGGAAGTCTCCGTGCGCCGCTGAGCGCCCGGACGGGGCTGTCCGCCGCTGTCCACTATCCGGACAGCGGCGGCCGGTCAGGACCGTACGTCTGCTTTACTGATCGCATGACCACGACGAGCTGCCGCACCTTTGCGACCGAGGCGACCATGACGCCCGGTGCTCGTTGTATGTGTCGCCTGATGTGCCGAATGTGCGCCTTCTAGAGGGCCCCCGCATCAGCTGAGCCTCGCGCCCCGAAGCGAGAGCCGTGGCATGTCCGTGCGCCGTAGTCCGTACGCGACGCACCCCCACTCTCCATGCCTGAACCGCATGCACCCGTGCCCGGGCACACCCACGCCCGCGCACTCGACAGTGACGGAAATCCTGTGATCACCACCTCGGGCCTGACCAAGGTCTACCGCTCCCGCGGCCGTGAGGTCACCGCCCTCGACGGCGTCGACCTGCACGTTCGCGAAGGCGAGGTCTACGGCGTCATCGGCCAGTCCGGCGCCGGCAAGTCCTCCCTCATCCGCTGCGTCAACCTGCTGGAGCGCCCCACCTCCGGCACCGTGACCGTCGCCGGGCAGGACCTCACCGCCCTCGCCGGGCGCGGCCCGCGCGCCGGCCGGGAACTGCGCCAGGCGCGCAGCCGTATCGGCATGGTCTTCCAGCACTTCAACCTGCTCTCCTCGCGGACCGTGCGGGACAACGTCGAGCTGCCGCTGGAGATCCTCGGGAAGTCCGGCAAGGAACGTTCCCGCAAGGCGCTGGAACTGCTCGACCTGGTCGGCCTCGCCGACAAGGCGGGGGCCTACCCCGCCCAGCTCTCCGGCGGCCAGAAGCAGCGCGTCGGCATCGCCCGCGCCCTCGCCGGCGACCCCAAGGTGCTGCTCTCCGACGAGGCCACCAGCGCCCTCGACCCCGAGACCACCCGCTCCATCCTCCAGCTGCTGCGCGACCTGAACCGGCAGCTGGGCCTGACCGTCCTGCTCATCACCCACGAGATGGACGTCGTGAAGTCGATCTGCGACTCCGCCGCCCTCATGGAGAAGGGCCGGATCGTGGAGTCCGGCACGGTCAGCGAGCTGCTGGCCACCCCCGGCTCCGAGCTGGCCGCCGCGCTGTTCCCGGTGAGCGGCGAGCGCACGGACGAGGACCGGACTGTCCTCGACGTCACCTTCCACGGCGAGGCCGCCACCCAGCCGGTCGTCTCCCAGCTCGCGCGCACCTACAACATCGACATCTCGATCCTCGGCGCCGCCATCGACACCGTCGGCGGCCTGCAGATCGGCCGCATGCGCATCGAACTGCCCGGCCGCTACGAGGACAACGTGGTGCCGATCGGGTTCCTGCGCGAACAGGGCCTGCAGATCGACGTGGTGGGCCAGGAGGCTCTGCTGGTGAAGGAAGGTGCCAAGTGACCTGGTCCGAGATGCAGCCGTTGCTGTCCCAGGCGTGTTCCGAGACGCTCTCGATGGTGCTGTGGTCCACCCTGATCGCCGTCGCCGTCGGCCTCCCGCTCGGCGTCCTCCTCGTCCTCACCGACCGGGGCGGCCTGCTGCAGAACGTCCTCGCCAACAAGGTGATCGGCCAGATCGTGAACATCGGCCGGTCCATGCCGTTCATCATCCTGATGGTCGCGCTGATGAACTTCACGCGCTGGGTCACCGGGACCACGATCGGTACGACCGCGGCGATCGTGCCGCTCGCCATCGGCGGTATGCCGTTCTTCGCCCGGCTGGTCGAGACGGCCGTCCGCGAAGTGGACAACGGTCTCGTCGAGGCCGTGCAGTCCATGGGCGGCAACACCTGGACGATCGTCCGCAAGGTGCTCGTCCCCGAGGCCCTGCCCTCGCTGATCGCCAGCACCACCACCACGATCATCGCCCTGATCGGCTACTCCGCCATGGCCGGCACGGTCGGCGGCGGCGGCCTCGGCGACCTCGCCGTCCGCTACGGCTACCAGCGCTTCGAGACCGAGCTGATGTGGATCACCATTGCGATCCTCGCTGTCGTGATCTCCCTGATCCAGTTCGCCGGCGACTTCGCGGCCCGCTCCCTGCACAGCCGCGGCGGCCGCTCCGGCCCGGCGCCGAGGCTCCGCCTGCTGAAGGCGAAGGAGGCCGACGTCAAGAAGGCCGCCGACGTCGGCAAGGCCGCCTAGCACCCCCAAGACTCCCCGTACGCCCACCCGTCACCCGACCACCACCCCTCAACGACGGCGCTTCGCGCCGACAGCCCCGATTCGGGGTCGCACCACCCTTAAGGAAAGGCACTTTTCGTGCGTAACACCGCCAAGTTCACCACCACCGTCCTCGCCGCCGGAGCCCTCACCTTCGGGCTGACCGCCTGCGGCTCCGGCAGCTCCTCCGGCTCCCACGACTACAGCGGCCCGCTGGTCGTCGCCGCGAGCCCGACCCCGCACGCCGAGATCCTCGACTTCGTCAAGAAGAACCTGGCGAAGAAGGCGGGCCTCGACCTGGAGGTCAAGGAGTTCACGGACTACATCACGCCGAACACGGCGACCGAGGACGGCTCGGTGGACGCCAACTACTTCCAGAACCAGCCGTACCTGGACGACTTCAACAGCAAGCACGGCACCCACGTCGTGCCCGTCGTCACGGTGCACCTGGAGCCGCTCGGCCTCTACTCCCACAAGGTCAAGAAGGCCGACGCCCTCAAGAGCGGTGCGACCATCGCCGTCCCGAACGACGCCGTCAACGAGGCCCGCGCCCTGAAGCTGCTCGCCGCGGGCGGGCTCATCACCCTCAAGGCCGGCGCCGGCAACGAGGCCACCGCGCAGGACATCGCCAAGAACCCCAAGCACCTCCAGTTCAAGGAGGTCGAGGCGGCGCAGACCCCGCGCTCCCTGGACGACGTGGACGCCGCGGTCGTCAACGGCAACTACGCGATCTCCGCGGGCCTCAAGCCCGCCAAGGACGCGCTCGTCCTGGAGTCCGCGAAGAACAACCCGTACGCCAACTTCCTCGCCGTGAAGAAGGGGAACGAGAAGGACCCGCGGGTGAAGAAGCTCGCCAAGCTCCTCACCTCGCCCGAGGTCAAGAAGTTCATCGAGGACAAGTACCAGGGCTCGGTCATCCCCTCCTTCTGACAGCTGACGGCACGTATACGGCGTTTCGCCACGCACGGGGTCCACTCCCTCACCGGGTGTGGACCCCGTTGTGCGGTTCAGTGGTTTCATGCTGCATGCTGGGCAGTTCAGCAGGCTCTGAAGGTTTTTCCGAAGTTACGGAGTGGCGCATGAGTGGCACCTTTCCCAACGTCTCCATCAGCACGGAGCGGTTGGTCCTGCGCCCTTTCGAGGAGTCGGACATCGAGGCCTTCGCCGAGATGATGAACGACGAACTGGTCGCCACCTGGACCTCCGTCCCCCAGCCCTACACCACGGCCGACGCCCGGGACTGGATCATGAGGCAGGCCCCGGCCGAACGTGCCGACGGCCGCGGAACGGTGTTCGCCGTCGACGAGTTCCTCACCCAGCGCCTGGTCGGCACCGTCCATCTGAGCAACACCGACTGGCGGGTGCGCTCGACGGAGATCGCCTACGTCATCGCCCCGTGGGCCCGCGGCGAGGGTTACGCCTCCGAGGCCGCTCTGGCCACCGCGCAATGGCTGTTCCACGACCAGAAGTTCGAGCGCCTGGAGCTGCGCACCGCCGCCGACAACACCGCGTCCCAGCAGGTGGCCCAGAAGATCGGCTGTATCAGCGAAGGCGTACTGCGCGGTGCCTGGATAGCCCGCAGCAGAACCCCGGACGGGACATGGACGGACGTCCGCACCGATGTCATCGTCTGGAGCCTGCTGCCGGAAGACCTGGCCGGGGCCGGCGGGCAGCTCGCCGACACGGACGGTTTCAGCGCGTACTCGGACTGGAACTGAGTCCCTGAGCATCACCGGGTACGCTCACGGAGCCGGGCCACGCGGCCCCTACCCCTGACGACCTGCGACGACCTGGAGAGACGACGATGGCCGACCGGGTCACGGTGATCGGCTGGGACGGCTCGCCGCTGACCGAAGCGGCACGCGCCGCCCTCGGCGCCGCCACGCTCGTGGCCGGCGCGCCCCACCACCTGGCGCTGCCCGAGGTGCCGCCCACCGCCGAACGCGTCCGCCTGGGCAGCGTCGCGCTCGCCGCCCGCCGGATCGCCGCCCACCGTGGCACCGCCGTCGTGTTCGCCGACGGCGACCCCGGATTCTTCGGCGTCGTACGCACCCTGCGCGCACCGGAGTTCGGCCTGGAGGTCGAGGTCGTCCCCGCCGTCTCCTCGGTCGCCGCCGCCTTCGCCCGCGCCGGCATGCCCTGGGACGACGCCCAGGTGGTCGTCGCCCACCCGCGCACCCTGCGCCGCGCCGTCAACGTCTGCCGCGCCCACACCAAGGTCGCCGTCCTCACCGCACCGGGCGCCGGACCCGCCGAACTCGGGCTCCTGCTGGAGGGCGTCCACCGGACCTTCGTCATCTGCGAGGAACTGGGCACCGAACGCGAGCAGGTCACCGTCGTCACCTCCGACAAGGCCCCCGACCACACCTGGCGCGACCCCAACGTCGTCATCGTCATCGGCGGACCCGCCGCACGAGGCGGCGCGGCGGACAGCGGCGACTGGATCGCCGGCCGCGACCCGGGCACGGGCCCGCGCGGCTGGGTACAGCCCGACGAGACGTACGCCGAGCGGCCCGGACCCGGGCCTGGACCAGGCCCCAGTCTCGGTCGCGGTCTCGGCGAGGGCGAGACGGAACTGCTGCGCGCCGCACAACTCGCCCGCCTCGGCCCCCGGGTCGGCGACCTCGTCTGGGACATCGGCAGCGGTTCCGGCGCGTTCGCCGTCGAGGCCGCGCGCGCCGGCGCGGCCGTCATCGCCGTCGACCGGGACCCGCGGGCCTGCGCCCGGACCGATGCCGTCGCGCGCCGCTTCGGCGTCCAGCTCCAAGTGGTCCAGGGCATCGCCCCGCACGTCCTGGAGAACCTCCCCGAACCCGACGTGGTCCGGGTCGGCGGCGGGGGAGCGGCCGTCGTCTCCGCGGTCGCCGACCGGCGCCCGCAGCGCATCGTCACACACGCGGCGACCCGCGACGCGGCCGAACTCGTCGGGCGCGACCTGACCGAGCACGGATACCGGGTCGAGTGCGCGCTGCTGCAGTCCGTCGAACTCGACACCCGCGCCTGGACCGAGACCGAACGGAGTGTCGCGTTCCTGCTCAGCGGCGTCCTACCGGACCGCGCCCCGTGATCCTGTTGTCGTACTGCGCGCGGTAGGCTGGCCGATCGTTGTGCCACACCGGGCGGCCCGGAACTTCGTTCGCCAATGTCCGGAAAGCGCGCCCGTTTTGGGGTGGGTGTGGTACTGCGGAACCGGTGGATGCGCAACGTGGCGCAGTCCACAGCGGGCTGTCGCGGATCATGCTGTCGCGACGGCGGAACGGCCGGGACAATGCCACTGAATGGCTTTGTCGCCTTTTCCGGCGGGTCGTTCGTGCCGCTGGGCACGGACGCTCGTTCTTCACTACGGGCGGTCGGTGCGCCGTTCCGGGTGAGCTGGTCGTAGGAGCACGAAACCGATGGGCGAGGGGTACGCATGACCGACACCGGCCAGGTCCCGGCCGAGGGGCAGCCGGAGAGCGCAGGCATGGTGGAGCAGCCGGGCGTTCCCGCGCACGGTGCGTACACCTACCTCTCCGAGTCACCCGCCGAGGACGAAGACCTGCTGCTGCCGGGTGCCCAGGGCGCGTGGGGCAACGAGGTGCCGCCACCCGCTCCGGAACCGGTCGTCGAGGCCGTCCATGAGCCGGGCCCGCACGAGACGGCCGGCCGCGACAGCGGCTCCGTCGACCTCAATGGCGTCCGTCTGCCGAACCCGGCCCCGGCGTCCGTGCCGCCGTCGCCCATCCTCTCGGCCCCGCAGGACCAGCCGGCCGCCGCGCAGCCGCCGCGCCGGCCGCTGCACCTCGGCCCGCCCATCCCCGACGCCTCCGCCAGCCCGGTCCGCTCCCTCGCCGACCGCGGCCCGGCCGGAGCGCCGGTACGGCAGCCCGGCCCGCCCGCGACCGGGCCCGAGTACCTCGACGCCCAGCCGCTTCGCGACATGGCCCCGCAGAGCGCGGCTCCCTGGGGCGCGGCGCCCACCGCCCCCGCGACGGCCGAGGCCGGCGCACCGGCACCGACCGCCGTGGCCCAGGTCGGCGCACAGGCACCGGCTGCCGAAACGGTTGCTCCGGCCACCGCCCCCGCGGACCCCGCCGACCCGGCCGACGCCGCCCAGGCCGCCGTCGCCCGTCTCACCGACCAGGCGGCCGCGCAGGGTCCGGACACCGCTCAAGTGGTGCACGGACACGACGGCGTGCAGCCCGCGCACGGTCACGACGGGGTGTACACGGCTCCTGCGGGGGCTCCTTCGGACGCGGTGCCCGCTGAGGGCGTCGCCCCGTTCGTCGCGGAGCAGGGGCCGGAGAGTGCCCCTCAGTCTTCCGCCGAGGCCGGCCAGGGTGAGCCCGACGGGCAGCCCGCCGAGGGCACGGCCGCGGTGGACGGCGGGCCGGTCGCCGCTGACGGTGCTTCGGGCGACGGCGTGGCCGTGCCCGTGCCCGTGGCCGAGGAGGCGGCGGTGACGGAGACCGGTCCGCCCGCGGGGGATGCCGTTGCCGAGACCGCGCCGGTCGCCGCGGAGGAGCCGTACGCGCCGGAGACGGCGGTCCCCGCGCAGGAAACGGTGACGCAGCCGGTGGAGCAGGGTGCCGTAGCCGTCCAGGAACCGGCGGCTCAGGCCGTGCCGGACGGGACGCAGGCAGACGCGCAAGCGGGCGTGCAGGAGGGCGTGCAGGTCAGCGCCGCTGCCCAGCCCGTCCAGCCGTCCGAGGTGGCGGCCCAGCCGGCCACCGACGCCGGGCAGGCCCCTGCGGTCGCCGAGACTGCGGACACCGCTCCCGCACCGGAGGCGTCCGACGCCGCCCAGGTCGCCCCCGAGGCCGTTCCGGCCCAGGGCGAGACGGTCGTCCCCGCGCAGCACGCCCCGGCCACGCCCGCCGCAGCGCCCGTGGAGCCGCAGCCGGGCGTGGAGGACGCTCAGCCCGGCGTGGCAACGGTCGAGCCCGGCGTGGTAGCCGCTGAGACGAGCGCGGTGGACGGTCAGCCGACCAATGCTCAGCCGGCGCCCGCTGCCGAAGCCGTACAAGTCCCCGAGGCCGAAGTCGTACAGGCCCCCGAGGCCGTGGCCCCGGCCATGCCCGCGTCCGGCACCCCTGGACCCGCGCCCGTAGCCGCGCCGGAGACGGCGGAGGCCGAGGCCGCCGTCGCCACCCCGGCCCAGGCCGCCGTACCGGCCCCGGCCGTCGCCGCTGCCGAGCCCCACCTCTACCCCGCTCAGGGCCCCCAGCTGGCCGAACCCGTCGTGCCTGCCGCGCCCGCCGCACCCGCCGCTCAGGCCGTGCCCAGCGCCCCGGAGGCCGAGCCCGCCGTCGCGCCCCAGCCCGGGCCGGCCGCCCAGGGCCCCGTCCACCAGGTCGTCGCCGCCACCGAAGCGGCCCCCGTGACCGAGTCCGGCGCTCCCGCCGGCCCGCAGGCACAGCAGCCTGCCGACGTCGCCCCCGTGCCTGCCGCGGCTGAAGCCGAGCCCCTGCCGGACGGCGGTTCCGCCGCGCACCCCGAGGCGGTCGCGCACCCGCAGACACCCGCCCAGCCGGACTCGCAGACACCCGCGCACCCGGACACGCCCGGGCAGCCGGTCTTCGACGCGCCGGTCGAGCCGCTGACGTCCGAGGTTCCGCAGGAGCCGCGTCCGGAGCAGCCGCTCGGGCAGTTCGTGCAGGTCGAGGGCCAGGTGCCCACCACCCCGCATCTGGCGCCGACCCCGCCGCAGCCCCTGGTCCTGCCCGCGCAGGACGCGCCGCAGCCGGTGGCCATGGTGCCCGCGCCGCGCGAGGGCGAGCGAGGCGTCGCCCCCGGGGCACCGGGCGCGGAGCCCGCCCCCGATGTCGTACAGCAAGCGGAGGACCTGCAGACCAGGGCCGCCGACCAGGAAGAAGAGAGCACGGCTGCCGTGGCGGAAGCACCCCGGTCCACCGGCCCCGCCGCGCCCGGCTACGCCGAAGCCGAGCGCGAGGCCGTCCTGAAGGTCATGCGCGAGCGCCGCGACATCCGCAACGGCTTCCGCAGCGACCCCATCCCGCACGAGGTGCTGCTGCGTGTCCTGGAGGCGGCCCACACGGCGCCCTCCGTGGGGCACTCGCAGCCCTGGGACTTCGTCGTCATCCGTTCCGCCGAGACCCGGCGGACGATGCACGAACTGGCGATGCGACAGCGCGAGGCGTACGCCAAGTCGCTGCCCAAGGGCCGGGCCAAGCAGTTCAAGGAACTGAAGATCGAGGCCATCCTCGACACCCCGGTCAACATCGTCGTCACCGCCGACCCCACCCGCGGCGGCCGCCACACCCTCGGCCGCTACACCCAGCCGCAGATGGCGCCCTACTCCTCGGCGCTCGCGGTGGAGAACCTCTGGCTCGCCGCCCGCGCCGAAGGCCTCGGCGTCGGCTGGGTCAGCTTCTTCGACGAGCGGGAGATGGTCCGCGCGCTCGGCCTGCCCGAGCATCTGGAGGTCGTCGCGTACCTGTGTGTCGGGTACGTCGACGAGTTCCCGGACGAGCCCGAGCTGATGCAGGCCGGCTGGTCCAAGCGGCGCCCCCTGTCCTGGGTGGTGCACGAGGAGACGTACGGCCGCCGCGCCCTGCCCGGAGAGGAACCCCACGACCTGCTTGCCGAGACCGTCGCACAGATCCGCCCGCTCGACGCCAAGGCCCTCGGCGAGGCCTGGGAGCGGCAGAAGCGCATGACCAAACCGGCCGGCGCGCTCGGCATGCTGGAGATCATCTCCGCACAGCTGTCCGGGCTGTCCCGGCAGTGCCCGCCGCCGATCCCGGAGCCCGCCGCCGTCGCCATCTTCGCCGGTGACCACGGCGTGCACGCCCAGGGCGTCACCCCCTGGCCGCAGGAGGTGACCGCCCAGATGGTGGCCAACTTCCTCGGCGGGGGAGCGGTCTGCAACGCCTTCGCCAACCAGGTCGGCGCCGAGGTGTGCGTCGTGGACGTCGGCGTCGTCGCCGACCTCCCGGCCACCCCGGGCCTGCTGCCCCGCAAGATCCGCGGTGGTACGTCCGACATGACCACGGGCCCCGCGATGACCCGCGAGGAGGCCAAGGCGGCCATCGAGGTCGGCATCGAGACCGCCCGCGACCTGGTGGCGGCAGGGAACAAGGCGCTGCTCACCGGTGAGATGGGCATCGCCAACACGACGGCGTCCGCCGCGCTGATCTCCGTCTTCACGGGTGCCGACCCGGCGGAGGTCACCGGCCGGGGCACCGGCATCAACGACGAGACGCTGGCCCGCAAGACCGAGGTCGTCCGGCGCGCCCTGGAACTCCACCAGCCGGACCCGGCCGACCCGGTCGGCGTCCTCGCGGCGATCGGCGGCTTCGAGCACGCGGCCATGGTCGGCCTCCTGCTCGGCGGCGCCTCCCTGCGGACGCCGGTGATCCTGGACGGCGTCAGCGCCGGTGCCGCGGCCCTGGTCGCCCGGGCCATCGCCCCCGAGGTGCTGGCGGCCTGCATCGCCGGCCATCGCAGCGCCGAACCGGGCCATGTGGCCGCCCTCAACAAGCTGGGCCTGCGCCCCCTGGTCGACCTCGACCTGCGCCTGGGCGAGGGCACTGGCGCGCTGCTGGCCCTGCCGCTGGTCCAGAGCACGGCGCGGGCGATGCACGAGGTGGCCACGTTCGATTCGGCGGGAGTCACCGAGAAGTAGCCGCCACCACAGCGGGTGGCCCGGTGTTCAACTGCCGGACCACCCGTGCGGTGTGTCCTGCGCACACCGTAAAATCCGCACGTCAGGGCCGCTCCGGAGTCGCAGCGCGCCCACTGCACAGCTGTCCGAGGAGCCGCCCCTCATGGCCGAACACCCCGCCTACCCCGTAGGCCTCCGTCTCTCCGGTCGCCGCGTGGTCGTCCTCGGCGGCGGCCAGGTCGCCCAGCGCCGCCTGCCCGCCCTGATCGCAGCGGGCGCGGACATCGTCCTCGTGTCCCCGGAGGCGACCCCCTCCGTCGAGGCGATGGCGGACGCGGGCGAGATCACCTGGGAGAGGCGCCGCTACACGGACGGCGACCTCGCGGCCGCCTGGTACGCCCTCATCGCCACCAGTGACCCCGACACCAACGTCGCCGCCTCCGCCGAAGCGGAGCGCCACCGCGTGTGGTGCGTCCGCTCCGACGACGCCGACCGGGCGACCGCCTGGACCCCGGCGACCGGCCACAGCGAGGGTGTCACGGTCGCCGTCCTCACCACGGACGCGCGAGGCCGCGACCCGCGCCACACCGCCGCCATCCGGGACGCCGTGGTGGAGGGCCTGCGCGACGGCACCTTGGTGGCGCCCCACCACCGCACCCGCACCCCCGGCGTCGCCCTGGTCGGCGGCGGCCCCGGCGACCCCGACCTGATCACGGTCCGCGGCCGCCGGCTGCTCGCCGAGGCGGACGTCGTCATCGCCGACCGGCTCGGCCCGCGCGACCTGCTCGCCGAACTCCCGCCGCATGTCGAGGTGATCGACGCGGCGAAGATCCCGTACGGCCGGTACATGGCCCAGGAGGCCATCAACAACGCGCTCATCGAGCACGCCAAGCAGGGTAAGTCGGTCGTACGGCTCAAGGGGGGCGACCCCTTCGTCTTCGGCCGGGGCATGGAGGAGGTCCAGGCGCTGGCCGAGGCCGGCATCCCCTGCACCGTCGTCCCCGGTATCTCCAGCTCGATCTCCGTGCCGGGCGCGGCCGGTATCCCGGTCACCCACCGGGGCGTCGCCCATGAGTTCACGGTCGTCAGCGGCCACGTGGCCCCCGACGACGAGCGCTCCCTGGTCGACTGGCCGTCCCTCGCCAAACTGACCGGCACGCTCGTGATCCTGATGGGCGTCGACAAGATCGGGAAGATCGCGGAGACGCTCGTCGCGCACGGCAAGTCGCCGGCGACCCCCGTCGCTCTCGTCCAGGAGGGCACGACGGCCGCACAGCGCCGCGTCGACGCCACCCTCGCCACGGTCGCCGAGACGGTACGCGCCGAGGACGTGAAGCCCCCGGCGGTCATCGTCATCGGTGACGTCGTGACGGTCGGACCGGCGCCGACCGCGTGACCGCTCGTGGCTCGATCACGCGTAACCCGGGGTAACACACCCGTTCCCAGCCGTTGGCACCGCACCCAGGACAAGGCAGTATCACCCTGTGGCCGATCTCATCACCGTCGAGGATCCCGACGACCCGCGCCTGCGTGACTACACGGGCCTGACCGACGTCGAGCTGCGCCGCAAGCGCGAGCCCGCCGAGGGCCTGTTCATCGCCGAGGGCGAGAAGGTCATCCGCAGGGCCAAGGAAGCGGGCTACGAGATGCGCTCCATGCTGCTCTCGGCCAAGTGGATCGACGTCATGCGCGACGTCATCGACGAACTTCCCGCCCCGGTCTACGCCGTGAGCCCCGAACTCGCCGAGCAGGTCACCGGCTACCACGTGCACCGCGGCGCGCTCGCCTCCCTGCAGCGCAAGCCGCTGCCCACGGCCGGTGAGCTGCTGCGCTCCGCACGCCGGATCGTGGTCATGGAGTCGGTCAACGACCACACCAACATCGGCGCGATCTTCCGCTCGGCGGCTGCCCTCGGAATGGACGCGGTCCTGCTGTCGCCCGACTGCGCCGACCCGCTGTACCGCCGGAGCGTCAAGGTGTCCATGGGCGCGGTGTTCTCGGTGCCGTACGCCCGTCTGGAGACCTGGCCGAAGGGCCTGGAGTCGGTGCGCGAGGCCGGGTTCACGCTGCTCGCGCTCACCCCGGACGAAAAGGCGCGGTCGCTTGACGAGGCCGCCCCGCACAAGATGGACCGGGTGGCTCTGATGCTCGGTGCGGAGGGCGACGGACTGTCCACCCAGGCCCTGGTCGCCGCCGACGAATGGGTCCGCATCCCGATGTCCCACGGCGTCGACTCGCTCAATGTGGGAGCGGCCGCCGCGGTCGCCTTCTACGCCGTGGCCACCGGCCGCCCGGACTCCTGACCTTCCCCGCCGGGCTCCCGGTGCGCCGCTCGCCGCCCGGTCGTTTCCCGGACCCGGGTCACTTCCCGAAGTCCCGGCTCAGCGTCGACTCGTGCAGGCCGGCCATCGGGGACGCCTGCCGGTCGCGCAGGAGCTGGTCGGTCACCGGCTGCTCGGGCACCGGTTGTTCGGGCACCGGCTGGTCGGTGTCCGCCGACGGGTAGTCCTGGTGGGCGCGCTGCTGCGGCCTTCCGCGGTCGTCGCCCAGACCGCGTGCGGGACCCTGGCAGCCCTGCGCCACCGCGATGCCGAGCGCCACGAGCAGCGTCACCACCACGAACACGAACAGCCGCTGGCGCAGCAGCCGGGGATTGGCCGGCCGCAGCCCGCTGCCCGTCGGACGCGGCCCCGGCCGCCCGGGACCACCGCGCGTGGCGGGACGGCCCCCGTTGCCCGAGCGCGCCCCGGCGCCGCGCGGAGCCGGGGTCGGGCGTGCCGCGCCCGGCCGCGCGGAGGCACCCGTACCGCCGGCGCGCGATGCGCTGCCGCCCCGCGAGGGCGCCGCGCCGCGCGCCGGTGCGGCGCCACGGGAGTGGGCGCCGCCACGGGGCACCGGCGTGCTCGGGGAGGTGCGCCGCTGGGTGCGCTGCGGCTCGGGGTAGGTGTCGACGAGCCGCCCGGTGGGCCGGTCCGCCTCCGCGGCGCGCGGCGCGGGCGGTCGTACGTCGGCCAGGCCCTGCGCCTCACGGGTGGCGATCTCCTTGAGCCGCAGCGACAGCTGCAGCGTGCTGGGCCGCTCGTCGGGGTCCTTCGCCAGGCAGGCCCGCACCAGCGGGGCGAGCGCGTCCGGCACGCCGTGCAGGTGCGGCTCCTCGTGCACCACCCGGTACAGCATCACCTCGGAACTGCCGTGCCCGAACGGCGAGTCGCCGGTGGAGGCATAGGCCAGGGTCGCGCCGAGCGAGAAGACGTCCGTCGCCGGGGTGACGGCCGCGCCGCGCACCTGCTCGGGGGCGAGGAAGCCGGGGGAGCCGACCGCCGTGCCGACGTGGGTGAGCGTGGAGGCGCCGGTGGCCCAGGCGATGCCGAAGTCGATGATCCGCGGCCCCTTCGGGGACAGCAGGATGTTGGACGGCTTCAGGTCACGGTGGACGACACCGGCCTCGTGCACCGCGACCAGACCCTCGGAGAGCGCGGCGCCGATCGCCGCGGTGTCGGCCGCGCCGAGCGGGCCCTCGTCGGTGACCTTGTCGTGCAGGGAGGGGCCGGGCACGTACTGTGTGGCGAACCAGGGCCGCTCGGCCTCCAGGTCCGCGGCGACCAGCCGGGCCGTGCAGCCGCCCCTGATCCGCCGAGCCGCCGAGACCTCGCGGGCGAAACGCGACCGGAACTCCTGATCCTCCGCCAGATCGGGCCGGATCACCTTCAGCGCGACCCGCTGCCCCTTCTTGTCGGAGCCGAGGTAGACCACACCCATCCCGCCCGCGCCGAGCCGTCGGTGAAGCCTGAACGAGCCGACGACGCGCGGGTCCTCGCGCCTCAGGCGCATCATCGCCATGTTCATCCCCGCTGCCCGGTCTCTGTGACGTGGCACAGCTTACGTTTCCACGGCCGCTGGCGCGCAGAGGCCGCGCCCTCCGGGCGGCACGGATTGTGCCGGTCCCCGGGGCCAGGTGAGACACGGTCAGGAAGTCGGCGGCTCGCGGGGCATTGAGCCTCCAGCGCCCTCAACCGATCACGGGCGCACGGGCGTTGAGGTAACGAGACGGCAGGTGGTGCCGGGCCGCACACCCGCCGCACGAACACCCGGGGCACTCGGGAGGACCGGCCGGCCGGCCGACCGCGAACCGGACACAGCGTACGTCCCACCCCCGGCCGGAGTGATCGAAGTCACTCCTCCCGCCCCGCCGGGCGCTTCGGGCATGACCGGCCACGAGTCCGCCGGACAGGCCCGTCGGACGCTTCGGACATGACCGACACGGCGGGCGTCCCCCTCCGGGAAGACCCCGAGACCCGGACCCGCGTCTCCACCCAGGGGAGTACGTCCCAGCTCATGGCTCATCCTCCGGGAGGCCCGGCAATCGGTACGAGGGCATGACGCCCGCTGCCCGCCCCGCGCCTAGATTTGAGGTCAAGCGGCGGGTGCAGCACTCGTCCCCCGAGGTCAGACACCCGCCGCTGCCGAAGACAACCGACGAAGACAACCGACACGGTCAGGAGAGGGACCATGGCCCACCCGGCACCGCGACGCATGACGCTCGCACTCCGCCGGACGGGCCGCCGCCACCCCTTGGTGGCGACGATCATGGCCCTTCCCCTGGCGGCCCTGCTCCTGCTCGTCTTCGACGGCTGGGAGACGGTGGCCACACAGGCGTCGTCCGTGGGTGCGATGCTGGGGCGCTGAGCGGCGACCCCAGGCCCGGAAGAGCGGTCCGGGCGGGGACATCCATCCAGGAAACCCCGTGGGGACGGGGGTGCGGCGGACGGCACAAATGCCGGCGCAGCTGGGGAGCTGCGCCGGCATGCGCCGTTTGTGCGCCATTTACGGGGGCGGTACGTCCATGGGGCAGTAGGTCTTCCGGGTCCGGGTGTACCCCGCACCGAGGACACCCCCACTCGCCGGAGCGTCGTACGCTCACCCTCGCCCCCGACCGCAGAGGCCCCCGTTGACCCTCCTCCCCGCGCTCACCGCGAAGGTCAGAGCCGTCGCCCACCCGGACGAGGGCACAGCCTGCGCCTGCGGCACCGTCCCCCTGGCCGAACGCCCGGACGCCGTCGTCGTACGGCATGCCGGTACCGTCGCCAAGGCCCACGCCCCAGGGGCGGACCCCGCCGAGCTGGCCCTCCGCCTGGCCGCGGCCGCCCGCCTCCCGGACGTCCTCCTGCCCCCGCTCCTCCCGGCTCCCGCCCCCCTGCGGGACCGCCTGGTGACCTTCTGGCCGTACGGCACTCCCGTGGACCCCGATGCCCCGGACTCGGCTCCCTGGGAGGCCACGGCCACCCTCCTCGCCCGCCTGCACCGCACGGCCCCGCCCGCCGGTCTGCCCCCGATGCGCGGCCCCGCCAAGGCGGCCCGCGCCGTCGCCCGGCTGCGGACGGCCCTGGAGGACGCGCCCCATCCGGCGGCCGGCCCCGTCCTGCGGTCCTGGGCCGCCCTGCCCGCGTGGGCCCGCGCCGAGGCCCCCATGCCCGGCACCCCCGCCCTCTGCCACGGCGATCTGCACCTCGGCCAGCTCGTCCGCCACCCCGCACCGGACGGCCCCTGGCGGCTGATCGACGTCGACGACCTGGGCACCGGCGTCCCGGCCTGGGACCTCGCCCGGCCCGCCGCCTGGTACGCCTGCGGGCTCCTCCCGCACGACGACTGGACCCGTTTCCTCGGCGCGTACCAGCAGGCAGGCGGCCCGGCCGTACCCGCGGCCGGTGACCCCTGGCCCGCCCTGGACGTCCCGGCCCGCGCGCTGACCGTGCAGACGGCCGCCCTCGCCCTCGCCAAGGCGCGGACGGCCGGCCGCCCGCTGGACGAGGTGGAACGGCAAGTCGTCGACGCCTGTGTCCGAATGGCGTCGATTCCGCACCAGTTGGCGCCCGAATGCACGGACTAGGCCGCAACCGGCCGGGGCCGGGCGGAGTCTGTCCCTGGGGAACCCGAAGCAGTACCGACCGGCGAGGAGTTGAGTCGCCCATGCAGTGTCCGAAGTGCCATGCGCCGATGCACACCTACAACCGCAACGGCGTCCAGATCGAGCAGTGCAGCGGCTGTCGCGGCATCTTCCTCGACTACGGCGAGCTGGAGGCGCTGACCCAGCTGGAGTCCCAGTGGTCCAAGTCCGTCCCGCCGGCCCCGCCCGCCCCGCAGCCGTACCCGGCCCCGCACGCGCCCGCCTGGGGCGCCCCGCACGGCGGTCACCACGGCGGCCACGGCGGCCACGGGCACTACGAGCAACACGGCCACCACGGTCATCACGGCCACAAGAGCTGGGCCCACATGCTCTTCTCCAGCTGAGCGAGGCGGGCACACGAAGAAGACCCCGGCCGTGGATGCGGCCGGGGTCTTCTTGATGCGTGGACGATACTGGGATTGAACCAGTGACCTCTTCCGTGTCAGGGAAGCGCTCTCCCGCTGAGCTAATCGTCCGCGGGCTGTGACCTGGGAGTCACAGACAGTGCGCGATACTGGGATTGAACCAGTGACCTCTTCCGTGTCAGGGAAGCGCTCTCCCGCTGAGCTAATCGCGCGGGTGGGGATCTTCGAGAAGACCCGTGGATCTTGCGAGAAGATCCAGTGGACGATACTGGGATTGAACCAGTGACCTCTTCCGTGTCAGGGAAGCGCTCTCCCGCTGAGCTAATCGTCCTTGGAGGTGGAGACGGGATTTGAACCCGTGTAGACGGCTTTGCAGGCCGTTGCCTCGCCTCTCGGCCACTCCACCAGGAGTGTAGGGGATCGGGATGACCCCTTCTTCCTTCGAGCGGACGACGAGGCTCGAACTCGCGACCTCAACCTTGGCAAGGTTGCGCTCTACCAACTGAGCTACGTCCGCCTGTCGTTTCGGTCCGCTTCCGCGTCCCGGCGACGTGTTGAACTCTAGCGGATTCCCGGGCCAGTACAAAAACGCGTTTGCCCAGCGTGCTGCGCCGCGTCCGGCGGACGACGTGGTCAGGGCCCCTCGGGGTCACCCCGGCGCCACCTTTCGGCCACCCGCCTAGACTCGACCACGTGCTCCACCACGCTCCCCCTCTCCCTGCTCTGGCCCGCTTCGGCGACCGCGTAGCCACCCGTCTCCTCGACGTCACCAGTGACCCCGCCGCCCTGGACTCCGCGGGCTTCTGGGCCGTCTGCGCGGACTTCGAGGGACGGCTGACCTGCGCCCGCTTCGCGGACGTACACGAGGAGCCGGTGCCGCTGCCGGTGCCGGGCGGCTGGCGGGGCCCGGCGGCGGGGGACTGGTCCACCTCCCTGGACCGGGCCGCGTACACGGCGGCGGTCCGCCGGATCCGCGAGTACATCGCGGCCGGCGAGGTCTACCAGGCCAACCTCTGCCGGGTGCTCAGCGCGCCGGTCGCCCCGGACGCCGACGTGGACGCCCTGACCGCACTGCTGGCCCGCGGCAACCCGGCGCCGTACGCCGGAACGATCCGGCTGCCGGAGCACGGCGTGGAGATTGCCACCGCCTCGCCCGAGCTGTTCCTGCGCCGCGACGGCAGAGTCGTGGAGTCGGGGCCGATCAAGGGCACCGGACGCACCGAGGCGGACCTCCTGGAGAAGGACTACGCCGAGAACGTGATGATCGTGGACCTGGTCCGCAACGACATCGGGCGGGTCAGCACGACCGGCAGCGTGAGCGTCCCGGACCTGTGCGCCGTGGAGAAGCACCCGGGCCTGGTCCACCTGGTCTCCACGGTCCGAGGCGAGCTGCGGGACGGGGCCGGCTGGCCGGAACTGCTCGCGGCCGCCTTTCCACCGGGCTCGGTGACCGGCGCGCCGAAGTCGAGCGCCCTGCGGATCATCGAGTCCCTGGAGACGGCCCCGCGCGGGCCGTACTGCGGCGGCATCGGCTGGGTCGACGCCGACCGGGGCGTGGGCGAGCTGGCCGTGGGCATCCGCACGTTCTGGATCGACCGCGCCGAGGGTGTCCTGCGCTTCGGCACCGGCGCCGGCATCACCTGGGGCTCGGACCCCGAGGGAGAGTGGCGGGAGACCGAGCTGAAGGCGTCCCGGCTGCTCGCGATAGCGTCGGGAGTGTACGAGGCAAGCGGAGGGGTGTTCGCATGAGGATCTGGCTGGACGGCGGGCTGCGAGACCTGGAGTCCGCCCTTGTCTCCGTCTTCGACCACGGGCTGACCGTGGGCGACGGCATCTTCGAGACGCTGAAAGCGGTCGACGGCGAGCCGTTCGCGCTCACCCGGCACCTGGACCGGCTGAGCCGCTCGGCCCGTGGCCTCGGCCTGCCCGACCCCGACCACGACGAGATCCGCGAGGCCTGCGCCGCGGTCCTGGCGGCGAACCCGATGCCGCTCGGCCGGCTGCGGATCACCTACACCGGCGGCCACGGCCCGCTCGGCTCCGACCGCGGCGAGCACGGCCCGACCCTCGTCGTCGCCCTCGGCGAGACCACCCGCCGCCCCGACACCACCGCCGTGATCACCGTGCCGTGGACCCGCAACGAGCGCGGCGCCCTCACCGGCCTGAAGACCACCTCGTACGCCGAGAACGTCGTCGCGCTGAGCCGCGCCCATGAACACGGGGCCTCCGAGGCGCTGTTCGGCAACACGGTCGGACAGCTCTGCGAAGGCACCGGGTCGAACGTCTTCGTCGTCCTGGACGGCGAGATCCACACCCCGCCCCTCGCCTCCGGCTGCCTGCCCGGCATCACCCGCGCGCTGGCCGTCGAGTGGACGGGCGCCAGGGAGACCGACCTGCCGCTGGACGTCCTGCACCGCGCCGACGAGGTCTTCCTCACCTCGACCCTGCGGGACGTCCAGGCCGTGCACCGGATCGACGACCGCGAGCTGCCCGGCACCCCGGGCCCGGTCACCGCCAAGGCCATGCGGATCTTCGCCGAGCGTTCCGGCGAGGACCTGGACCCCTGAGCCCGTTTCGTGGTCGTGGCCCGGGAAACGGGCTGACTCGGTGGTCGCCCGTGGGTAGAACACCAGTGATGACCACGACCCTGCGGCCGGTCGAGCCGCTCCAGCAGAACCCCGACGGCACCCGTTCCCGGCGCTACCAGGTGTGCGTGAACAGCCGCCCGGTCGGCGAGATCCACCTGGGCACCTCGCCGTCCTTCGGCGACTCGACGGCACGCGTCGTCGACCTGTGGATAGCCGAGCCCGACCGGCGGCGCGGCCGGGGCACGGTGGCCGCGCTCGCCGCCGAGGAGGTGGCGCGCGGCTGGGGCTGCACGCAGATCGAGACGTCCGTCCCCGCCTCGGCGGACGTCGCCCTGCGGCTGTTCGGCGCCCTCGGCTACACGTTGCGCAACCGCGGCATGGAGAAGCGCCTCGGCACCACCCCGCCCGAACTGCCGGCCGGCAGCGGCGCGCGGCCCATGACCGACGCCGAGTACGACGCGTGGCACGAGTACGAGAGCGAGCACTACGCGCGCATGTGGATCGAGCGAGGTGTGCCCGAGGACGCGGCCCACGCCAAGGCCCGCCGCGACCACGAACACCTGCTGCCGCACGGTCTCGCGACCGACGGCATGCTCTTCAGCGTTCTGGAGCACGAAGGAGCCCGGGTGGGCACGTTGTGGCTGGCCCTGCGGGACGACAGGGCGTTCGTGTTCGACGTCAGGACCGACGCGGCCCATCGCGGCCGGGGACACGGCCGCACGCTCATGCTGCTCGCGGAGCGCCAGGCGATCGAGGCCGATCGGCCGGTCCTCGGGCTGAACGTGCACGCGGACAACACCCCGGCCGAGCGGCTGTACGAGTCACTCGGCTACGAGACGACGGTCCGCACCCTCGCCAAGCCCCTGCTCTAGGGCCTGCCCGACGATTCCCGTCGCGGGCTCAGGCCTCCCGGCCGCCCAGCAGCCGCTCGGCGATCTCCTCGACGCGCTCGCGCAGCCCCTCCTGGCTCTTGCCGCCGTCGAGGCGTTCGCCGCCGATGACGTACGTCGGCGTGCCGGTCACGCCGATCGCCTTGCCCTCGGCCTGGTCGGCGTCCACGATCAGGATGTGCCGGCCGTCGATCAGCGCGGTGTCGAACTCCTCGGCGTCCAGGCCGAGTTCACGGGCGATCTCGACCAGGAAGGGTTCGCCCTTGCGGTCCAGCTCCTCGACCCGCTCCAGCACGGCCTCCACGTACGGCCAGCCCTTGCCCTGCTCCAGCGCCTCCTCGGCGGCCTGCGCCGCGGCGAAGGCATGCTTGTGCTTCTCCAGCGGGAAGTGCCGCAGCCGCAGCTCCAGCCGGTCGCCGTAGCGGGCGCGCAGGGCGCGGACGTCGTCCAGGGCGGTGCGGCAGTCGGGGCACTGCAGTTCGCACCAGACGTCGAGGACGAGGGCGTCGGTGCGTACGGGGGAGGAGTCGCTCATGCCGACCAGTCTTCCAGGCCGGACGCGGGCGACCCAATCGGGACGGTGCACCGGCACTCCAGTAGGAGAGGACCCGGAGATGTCCCTGATGTCCCGCGAGGCCGTGGCACAGCGAGGACGCGGCGGTGCAGGATGGAGGGGACGGAGACGGTGTGCCGTGCAGGTGTGCCGCGTCCGCCGAGTGCCGCCTGCCACCCGACCGAGCCCGCCAGGAGGACCGGATGATTGCCGAAACCGTCTGCTCCGCCGCGTCCGCGGCGGGCCTGGGCATCGCGGTGGTCACGGCCTACCGCAAGCGTTTCCTCGCGGCGACCCGTATCGCGGCCTACTCGCTGGTGCCGGTCGGCCTCGTGATGACCGGGGTCGTCGGCTGGCTCGCCGACACCGCCTTCAGCCCCACCGCCTGGGCCGGCTTCGGGGTGCTGGGCGCGGCCTGGCTCCTGTTCGCGAGCACCCGGGCGGTCGAACGCCGGCGCGGCGGCACCCGGGCCCAGCGCAAGGCGGCCCGTGGCGACCGGGCCGAGGCCGTGGCTCCGGGTGCCTCCGCACCCTCCCTGGGCGCGGGCAGCCGGCCCGCGACCGGGTCCGCCACCGCCCCGCGCGCCACCGGCTCGGGCGAGGACTTCAGTGACATCGAGGCCATCCTGAAGAAGCACGGCATATGACGACCGCATGCCACCGCATCGCTGCCGCCGCCCCGCCGGCCCGCTCGGACTGAAACGACACAGAGCGTCGCGCGGGCGTCCGGAACCGTTCACAACCCGAAGCAAGTCGGACGAGACGGCGCGGATTGCGGCAACTCCCGCATATCGCAGGCGTGTTGATCGCGCACGGGGTCCCTCCTGCGTCATGATCTCCGCGAGATGCTGGACACGACAGAGAGCGAGGCCGCGCCGCCGAAGGACGAGCCGCGCGGGTGCCTCTTCGCCCTATCCCAGCCACCGCTGATGATCTTCCTTGCGGTGATCGGGTGTCTGCTCCTCATGGCTGCGCTGCACGACCTGCTGTTGCTGTGAGCCGTACACGTCCGTCCCGGCGCCACCCGCCGGGACCGACGTCGCCCCGACCTCGGCGTGAGCCTCCGCAACGGCCCCTCGCGCAGGCGACCGCGGCAGCTCCTGGCGGCGCTCCGCCCAGGATCAGTCCGTCGCTTCCTTCCGGCGGGCCCGGTACGCGGCCACGTGCAGCCGGTTGCCGCAGGTGCGGCTGTCGCAGTAGCGGCGGGAGCGGTTGCGGGAGAGGTCGACGAAGGCGCGCCGGCAGTCCGGTGCCTCGCAGCGCCGCAGCCGCTCCTGCTCCCCGGCGACCACGAAGAAGGCCAGCGCCATCCCGCAGTCGGCGGCGAGATGGTCGGCGACCGAGGCTCCGGGGGCGAAGTAGTGCACATGCCAGTCGTAGCCGTCGTGGTCCGTCAGGCGCGGGGTGGTGCCCGCCGCGGCCACCAGCTCGTTGATCAGCACCGCGGCGGAACGGGCGTCCGGGGCGGCGAAGATCGCCGCGAAGCGCCCCCGGGCCCTGCGCACCGCGGAGAGATCGGACTCCGACAGCACACCGACATCGCTGACCTCGTGGTTTCGTACGAAATCCGCGAGAGCCGGGACATCGGGCAGTCCGTCGGCCGCCGCGTCGTCCTCCGGCGCGGTGTTCACCAGATCCACCACGGTGTCGAGTGCGCACCGGGTGTCGTGGGTGATCAGCACGTTTCGCTCCCTGGCCTGAGGGTCGGGCGGACGCCCGCCGATGCTGGCCGATGGTAGCGACTACCCCGCCCGGGGCACCGGGCTCCGCCCGACCTCGATCGCCCGTAGAACGCCCCGACGCCCGCGACGGTTCCCGTACCGACCGCGGCGGCCCGCACGGTTCAGGCCCTTGGAGCCGAGCCGGGCGCGCACAGCTCGGCGCCGTCCCGTGAGACGGTCACGGTGACGGCGCCCGGCTGTGCCGTATGCGGTTGTCCTGGCCCGAGCCGTCTCCCCGAGTGGACGGCGCCGGGCTGCTTTCGGCGGGCGCGACCTAGCTCTCCGCCAGGATGTGCGACAGCTCCTGATCCAGATCGAAGTGCCGGTGTTCCGTGCCCGGCGGCACGGCGGCGTCGGTTCGCTTCAGGAAGGACTCCAGAGCCCGCGCCGGGGCCTCCAGCAGTGCTTCCCCCTCCGGGGAGCTCAGGGCGATGCACACGACGCCCTGACCATGACTGCGCGACGGCCAGACGCGGACGTCGCCGGTGCCGGTGGGCCGGTGAAGCCCCTCGGCGAGGAGGTCGCGGGCGAACACCCACTCGACGGTCTCCTCGGCTCCGGTGTGGAAGGTGGCGTGCACGGCGTAGGGGTCGGCCGTGTCGTACCGCAGGCCTGCGGGGACAGGCAGGGAGGACTCGCTCGACACAACGAGGCGCAGGTGCAGCTCGCAGCTGACCGTGGTGTTCATAAGCGCCAGGGCCTTTCGCTCAGTGTGCGCTCGGGGATTCGCACGTCGGCGAAATCGACATGCCACCTACGATGCCGTTGTAAACCCCTCTGAGGGTTTTGCGTGTCTTTACGTAACTCTTCCGGCCGAGAACTCGTACGAGATCTACGACCATTCCGGTGACCGGATTCACTCCGGTAGGGTTTGTCCGTATGAATACGGGGAGTGACGAGCCGCACGAGGTCGCCGTGGCGGACAAGGCGAAGGCGAACCGGCGGGAAGTCGAACAGGAGGCCGAACGGGGGGCCGGACAGGAAGCTGGACAGGTGACGGGGCCCGAGGACAGCGCCGGGCTCGGCTCCCGGGCGCCCGCATTCATCAAGGCCCGCAGGCTGCTGCATCTGAGCTGGCAGGTCGGCGTCTTCGTGGTCGGCCTCGCGGTCGTCGTCGCCGGGATCATCATGCTGCCGCTGCCGGGACCCGGCTGGGTGGTGATCTTCGGAGGCATGGCGATCTGGGCGACCGAGTTCGTCTGGGCGCAGCTCGTCCTCCGCTGGACCAAGCGCAAGGTCACCGAGGCCGCCCAGCGGGCCCTCGATCCCCGGGTGCGCCGCCGCAACATCACGCTGACCGTGGTCGGGCTGGTGATCATGGGCGCGCTGGCCGGGATCTACCTGTGGAAGTTCGGCCTCGTCATGCCGTGGAAGATCAAGAATCAGTGATCCGGCTCCCCCGCCCGGCTCCGCGCCCGGCCGTCCGGCGCCCCGGCCCCTGGTCGGAAGCACCCCCTGACATCGGGTAATGTTCTTTCTGCGCCCGGGCGATTAGCTCAGTGGGAGAGCGCTTCGTTCACACCGAAGAGGTCACTGGTTCGAACCCAGTATCGCCCACCCGGACCGACGGCCCATCTGCGACAGAGCAGGTGGGCCGTCGGCGTATGCGCGTCCGAGCCGGGTTCGCGGACCCGCGCTGAGCCGACTCCGGCGGGCGCGACGGGGCGGGGCGGTGCGACCGGTCGTTGCGGGCGGCCGGCATCACGGCGAGCGGGGCAGGCGAGCGGCGGCTCCAGGGTGTGTCCTGCGCCGAGACCGGGTGCGCGGGCTTCCTGCGCCAGGCCGGGCGTGCCGTCCGTTTTTGCCGAACCGGCAACATCCCTCGTGCCCACCGAGCCTCCCACCGCACGATCGTCGACACAGGCTGCGACGGGACCGGACCCCGCCCCCCACCGGACCCCACCCCCACCGGCCCATCGCCCTCGTGCCAACGCGTCCCGCGCCCCCAACGCCCCAGGAGGCCCCATGCCCGAGAACCCCGCCCCCGCCCCCGCCGACGCCCCCGCCCCCGGACCCGTCAGCGCCCCCGCAGCCCACCGCCTGGTGCCGTCCCCGGCCGGCCGTGTGCATCTCGTGGAGCAGGGGCGCGGCCCGCTGGTGTTGCTGGTGCACGGGTTCCCGGAGTCCTGGTACTCCTGGCGGCACCAGTTGCCGGCCCTGGCCGCCGCCGGCTACCGCGCCGTGGCCGTGGACGTCCGCGGCTACGGCCGTTCCTCCAGGCCGGCGGCCGTGGACGCGTACCGGATGCTCGACCTGGTCGCGGACAACGTCGCCGCGGTGGAGGCGCTGGGGGAGCGGTCCGCAGTGATCGTCGGGCACGACTGGGCGCGACCATCGCCGCCGCCTCCGCGCTGACCAGGCCCGACGTGTTTCGCGCCGTGGCCCTGCTGGGCGTGCCGTACAGCCCGCCCGGCGGCCCGCGCCCCAGCGAGGTCTTCGCGCGGATGGGCGGTGACGAGGAGTTCTACGTCGCGTACTTCCAGCAGCCCGGCCGGGCCGAGGCGGAGATCGAGCCGGATGTGCGCGGCTGGCTCGCGGGCTTCTACGCGGCCCTGTCCGCCGGCACCCTGCCCGCGCCCGGCGCCCCCGACCCGCACTTCGTCGGCCGTGGCGGCACCATGCGGGAACGCTTCCCCACCGGCCCGCTCCCGGCCTGGCTGGGCGAGGGCGACCTCGACTTCCTGGCGGGGGAGTTCGAGCGGACGGGCATGACCGGCGCGCTGAACCGTTACCGGAACATGGACCGGGACTGGGTGGACCTGGCCGGTCACGCGGGTGCCCCGCTCACCCAGCCGGCGCTGTTCGTCGGCGGCGCCCTGGACGCCTCGCTCGCCTGGCTGGCCGACGCGGTCACGGCGCATCCCGAGACCCTGCCCGGCCTCCTCGGCTCGCACATCCTCGACGGCTGCGGCCACTTCGTCCAGCAGGAGCGCCCCGAGGAGACGAACCGGATCCTGACCGACTGGCTCGCCACCCTGCCCGACTGACATCCCTCCCACCTGATCCCCGCCTTCCGGCCCCCGCCTTCCGCCCCCCCCGGCCGTACGAGACCCCCTCCATCCGCCCCCTCCATCCGACTCCTCCACCCGACCCCGCCGTCCCATCACCACCTCCCGACCCCTCCGTTCGGCCCGCAGGTTCTGCCCCGCTCACCTGCGGTGACGCACGGCTGGCCGCCCCCACGCCGCGCGGGCCGGAAGAAAATCCTGTGCGAATCATTGACGCACCCCGGACCCCTCCGTACCTTGTGCCAGCAAGCGCTTACTTGAAACGATTCATGACGCAGGGGAACCGGGAACGACGCTGCGGGGAGGGCCCGACCATGGGAACCAGCAGGAATCTTGAGAGGCGTACGGTCCTGAAGGCGGCCGGGGCCTCGGCGGCCGCGCTCGGGCTCGCCGCGACGACCGGGTGCGGCGGCGAAAGCGGTTCAGGGGACGGGACGGTGACGATCCGTTACTCGTGGTGGGGTGCCGAGGAGCGGGCCAAGAAGATCAATCAGACCATCGCGCTCTTCGAGAAGAAGTATCCGAAGATCAAGGTCAAGACGGATTTCCAGACGTATCAATCGTTCTGGGAGAAGTTCCAGACCCAGGCCGCCGGCGGAAATCCCCCAGACGTTTTCCAAAATGCCGTCACTTTTCTCCGGAAGTACGACAAGCGCGGAATTCTGCTCGACCTCAAGTCTCAGGTTCAGGCAGGTAATCTGACTCTGGATCACTTCCGGGACGGTGTCGCGAAGGTCGGCGAGGTCGACGGAAAGCAGCTGGGAATTCCTGTCGGCTCCAACACGATGGCACTCGTCGTCGACAAGAAGGTGTTCCAGAAGGCCGGCGTCGAGCCGCACACGGGGTGGACCTGGGACGACTACTTCAAGGCCCTGAAGACCATCCACGACCGGACGAAGGTCCCCGGGGACACCGGCTACTTCACCGTCATGTACCTGTACGACCTCTACCTCCGCCAGAACGGCAAGGCGTTCTACGCCAAGGACGGACTCGGCTTCGACCAGGCCGATCTGACGGAGTGGTGGACCGACGGCTACAACCGCGTCAAGGCCGGCATCGTCACCGACCCGAAGGTCGTCGCCCAGGACTACCCCAAGTCCTCCCTCTCCGCGGGCCACGGTGCCTCGGAGTTCACCTGGGACAACTTCACCGTCCGCTACGCGTCCGAGGGCAACAGCACCTACGGCCTCGCGCCGATCCCCACCACGGACGGCAAGCACACCGGCCAGTACCTCGCCTCCCTGATGCTCAGCGCCTCCTCCCGCACCTCGCACCCCAAGGAGGTCGCGCAGTTCATCGACTTCATGGTCCACGACCCCGAGGCCGGCCGGATCATGGGCTACGACCGGGGCATCCTCGCCAGCACCGAGCAGTTCGCGGCGTACAAGCCGACGGACCCGGTGAACAAGGAGATCGCGCAGTACGAGGAGGACACCGCCAAGGCGGGCGTCCTCGGCACGATCACTCCGCACCCCTCCGGTGCCGACACCATCGAGGCCGCCTTCCTGCGCATCGGCGGCGACCTCGGACAGGGCAAGACGAAGGTCGCGGACTCGGTGAAGCAGTTCTTCACCGAGTCCGCGGCCGCCTTCCAGGCCTAGGGGACCTGCCGTGACGCTCGTCAAGGACTCCCTGCCCGCCGCCCGCAGGACGCGCTCGGCCGCCCCCGCCGCCGGGCGGCGGCCCGGCCGCCGACGCGAGAACCTCGCCGGCTACCTGTTCATGTCCCCGTGGATCGCGGGCTTCCTGCTGCTGACCGCGGGCCCGATGGTCGCCTCGCTGTACTTCGCGTTCACCGACTACAACCTCTTCAACACCCCGACGTGGGTCGGGCTCGGCAACTTCACCAAGATGTTCGACGACCCCCGCTGGCAGAAGTCGGTGGAGGTGACGGCGAAGTACGTGGTCATCGGCACCCCGCTGAAGCTGCTGCTCGCCCTCGGGGTCGCCCTGCTGCTCGCGCAGAGCCGCCGCGGCCAGGCCTTCTACCGGGCCGCCTTCTACGCCCCCTCGCTCATCGGCGCGAGCGTCTCGGTCGGCTTCGTGTGGCGGTCGCTCTTCTCCGACGGCGCGATCGTGGACCGTACCCAGTCCTTCTTCGGCTGGCATGTCGGCGGCTGGGTCGGCAACGCCGACTGGGTGCTGTACTGCCTGGTCGCGCTGACGGTGTGGCAGTTCGGCGCACCCATGGTCATCTTCCTGGCGGGGCTGAAGCAGGTGCCGAGGGAGCTGTACGAGGCGGCCGAGATGGACGGTGCCGGACCGCTGAGGAAGTTCTGGAACATCACTCTGCCGACTATCTCCCCGGTGCTGTTCTTCAACGTGCTCCTGGAGACCATCCACTCCTTCCAGATCTTCGGCTCGGCCTACGTCGTCTCCAACACCCAGTGCGGCCCGGCCGACGCCACCCTCGTCTACACCTGCTACCTGTACCAGCAGGGCTTCAGGAACGCCCAGATGGGCTTCGCCTCCGCCATGGCCTGGATGCTGCTGCTCGCCGTGGCCCTGGTGACGGCCGTCCTCTTCTGGTCCCAGAAGAAGTGGGTGCACTACGAGGAGGACGCCCGATGACTTCCCCCGGTCCCTCTCGCAAGCGCACCGGATCCCTCGCCTGGCACCTCGGTGCCCTGCTGATCCTCGCCGTCATCCTCTACCCGGTGATCTGGGTCCTCGGCGCCTCGTTCAAGCCGGGCAAGGACATCATCAACAGCCTCACGCTGTTCCCGTCCCACCCGATCCTGTCCAACTTCAAGGGCCTCGCCGACGGCATCGCGGACGTCTCGGTCTGGACCTTCTTCCAGAACTCGCTCGTCTACGCCGTCGGCGCCGTCGTCGGCGTCCTGGTCTCCTGCTCGCTGACCGCGTACGCGTTCGCCCGCATCAGGTTCGCCGGCCGCAACCTGCTCTTCTCGCTGATGATCGGCACGCTGCTGCTGCCGTACCACGTGCTGCTGATCCCGCAGTACGTGATGTTCCAGAAGCTGGGCTGGGTCAACACCTATGCCCCGCTGCTGATCGGCAAGTACCTCGCCACCGAGGCGTTCTTCGTCTTCCTCATGGTGCAGTTCATGCGGAGCCTGCCGAGGGAGCTGGACGAGGCCGCCCGGCTCGACGGCTGCGGGCATGTGCGCATCTACTGGTCGATCGTGCTGCCGCTGTGCCGCCCCGCGCTCATCACCAGCGCGATCTTCACCTTCATCAACGCCTGGAACGACTTCATGGGCCCGCTGATCTACCTCAACGAGCCCGGCAAGTACACGGTCTCCCTGGGGCTGATGATGTTCCGCGACTCCGACGGCGTGGCCGCAAACTACGGCGGGATGATCGCGATGTCGCTGGTCGCGCTGCTGCCCGTGCTGCTGTTCTTCCTCGCCTTCCAGCGGTATCTGATCGACGGGATGGCGACCTCCGGACTGAAGGGGTGAGCCATGGCCCCAGCACGGGGGAAGCCGCGTCGGGAGCCGGTCTTCGGCATAGGGGCCTCCCCGGCCCGAGCGGAGCCGAGGGATTGGGGAAGGTTCGCCGTGTTCGCCGAGTGCCTGCTCACCGGCGTGTGGATCGCGGTGGCCTCCCTCGGGGTCGTCACCTACCCGGCCGCGCTCGCCGCCGGCGCCCGGCATCTGCGGCGTCGTACCGGCCACCGGGGCGGCGGCGTGCGGGAGTTCGCCGCCGACTTCCGGGCCGCGCTGCACGGCGGCTGGGCGGTGGGGCTCGCGGGCTGGGTCGTCGCGGCGCTGGCCCGGATCGATGTACAGGCCGTACGCGCCGGACTGCCCGGCGGGCCGCCGGCGGGGGCCGTCGGGCTGTTGGCGCTGATCGGGCTAGCTGTGGCCGGACTGCGCGCGACCGCGGTCTGGGCGCCGGGGGAGCGATGGCGGACGCTGCTCACCGCGGCCGGGCGCCGTACCGTGCGCGACCCCGCCGGATCACTTCTGCTGGTCGGTGGCGCGGTCCTCACCGTCTGTTCGGCCCTGCTCGTCGCCCCGCTGGCGGTCCCGGTGCTCGGGGCCGTCGTGGCGGCGGCCGTCGCCGTGGAGGAGCGGTACCGGCGCCGCTGAGTGGCCGGTGCCGATGTGCAAGGCGGAGCCACCCGGCGGTTGTTCTGTCATGTCCCTGACTGACTAGCTATGGAAGGAAGGCCATGTCCCCCATCCCCCGCAGATGCCTCCTCAAGGCGGCCGCCGTGGTCGGCGCCGCCACCCAGTTCAGCTGGGCGCTCGGGGCCCGGGACGCGCAGGCCGCGCCCGCCACCGCGGCAGGCGGTGCCGACCCCGTGACCCTGGACTGGCTGGAGGACGGCGGCCTCGGCGCGGCGCCCGGCTCCACGACCGGCGTGCCCTGGCCCATGGGTGCCTACCAGGAGGACCAGGCCTTCGCGCTCACCGACGAGGGCGGCAAGGACGTCCCCGTCCAGACGTGGCCCCTCGCCTACTGGCCCGACGGCTCCCTCAAGTGGACGGCGCACGCGGTGAGTTCGGGCACCGGAAAGCTCACCCTCACCGCGGGCACACCCGCCGAGCCCGCGCAGAAGGTCACCGTCGACACCGGCGGCGGCACCGTGGATGTCTCCACCGGGGTCATCACCGCAAGGCTCGGCAAGAACGGCTCGACCCTCGTCAAGTCCGTCACCCGGGGCTCCACCGAGATCGCCAAGGACGGCAGGCTCGTCCTCATCCGTCAGCCGGAGATCGAGGACGACGACCAGGGCACCGTGAAGTCCGAACGGTTCGACGGCGCCATCGACGAGGTGACCGTCGAACAGGACGGCCCCGTCCGCGCGGTCGTCCGCATCGACGGCAAGCACCGCAAAGGCGACCGCAGCTGGCTGCCGTTCTCCCTCCGCCTGTACTTCTACGCCGGCGCCGGCTCCTTCCGCATGGTGCACACCATCACCTATGACGGGAAGCAGGAGCCCGGCAAGGCGAGCGGCGACTTCATCCGCGGGCTCGGCGTCCGCTTCACCGTGCCGATGCGCGACGCGGCCTACGACCGGCACATCCGCATCGGCGGCGAGGGCACCGGACTGCTGCGCGAGGCCGTCCAGGGCATCACCGGCCTGCGCCGCGACCCCGGGGCGGCCGTCCAGACGGCCCAGTACGAGGGCCGGAAGCTGCCGGACCCCGCCACCTGGGACCAGCGAGTCACCACCCGCCTGCAGTACATCCCGCACTGGGGCGACTACACCCTCGCCCAGCTCTCCGCCGACGGCTTCACCGTCCGCAAGCGCACCAGGCAGGGCTACGGCTGGATCGGCGCCGGGGGCGGCAAGCGGGCCTCCGGTTTCGGGTACGTCGGCGGCGCGAGCGGCGGACTCTCCTTCGGGCTGCGCGACTTCTGGGAGAAGTTCCCCGCCCAGCTCGACATCCGCGACGCCCACACCGACGCGGCGACCGTCACCCTCTGGCTCTGGTCGCCCGAGGCCCAGCCGATGGACCTGCGCTTCTACCACGACGGCATGGGCCAGGACACCTACGCCAAGCAGCTCGAAGGCCTCAACATCACCTACGAGGACTACGAGCCCGAGTTCGGCACCCCGTACGGCATCGCCCGCACCTCCGAACTCCTCTTCTGGGCCAACGACTCCACGCCCGACGCCGACACCCTCGCTCAACAGGTCGCGGCCGTAAGGGTGTTGCCGCAGCTCGCCGCCCCGCCCCGGCAGCTGATCAAGGCCAAGGTCTTCGGCCCCGGCCTGTTCAGCGAACCGGACCGCTCCACCCCGGCCAAGGCGAAGATCGAGGACCACCTCGACTTCCTCTTCACCTACTACAAGGACCAGGTGGAGACGCGCCGTTGGTACGGCTTCTGGGACTACGGCGACATCATGCACACCTACGACGCCACCCGGCACGTCTGGCGCTACGACATCGGCGGCTACGCCTGGGACAACTCCGAACTCTCGCCCGACCTGTGGCTCTGGTACGCGTATCTCAGGAGCGGCCGCTCCGACATCTTCCGCTTCGCCGAGTCGATGACCCGGCACACCGGCGAGGTCGACGTCTACCACCTCGGCACATGGGCGGGCCTCGGCACCCGGCACGGCGTACAGCACTTCGGCGACAGCGCCAAACAGCAGCGCATCGCCAACACGACGTACCGGCGCTTCTACTACTTCCTCACCGCCGACGAACGCGTCGGCGACCTCATGCACGCCAACGTCGACTCCGACGAGACCTTCCTCGTCCTCGACCCCCAGCGCAAGGTCCGCACCGCCCCCTACACGCCCGACCGGCACGCGCTGTCCATCGGCTTCGGCACGGACTGGAGCGGCCTGGTGTCGGCCTGGCTGACCGAGTGGGAACGCAAGGGCCCCAAGTGGGAGAAGGCCAAGGCGCGCGTGCTGTCCACGATGGAGGGCATCGCCGCCCAGCCCAACGGCTTCGTCCAGGGCAGCGGGCTGTACGACCTCGACACCGGCGAGTTCGCCGTCGCAGACAAGCCGGTGGTCTCCGTGTCCCACCTCTCGGCGGTCTTCGGCCTGGGCGAGCTGTGCGCCGAGCTGATCCACCTGGTCGACATGGCCGCGTTCAAGGCGGCCTACCTGGACTACTGCCGCTACTTCAACGCCACCAAGGCCGAACAGCAGGCCCGCTACGGCTCCGACTTCGGCACCCTGCTGCTCTTCCAGGGGCACTCGCGCCTCGACGCCTACGCCGCCGTACAGACCGGTGACGCCACCCTCGCCAAGCGCGCCTGGACCAAGTTCTACGGCTCCGACGGCTACACCGAGTCCTCGCCGTGGAAGACCGAGAAGCTGACCGGACCGGCCACCCTGGTCGAGGGCACCGAGGCGAGCTGGGTGTCCAGCAACGACACCGCGCTCTACGGTCTCGCGGCCATCGAGAACCTGGCGCTGCTGGGGGACAGGATGCCCGGCTAGCGGGCTGGGGGAGCGCCGTCGCACGGGCGGCGGCGCTCGCCTCCCGAGTGTGTCCCGCGCCACGGCGCGACGCATGAGTACGCGTACTCAGACAGCCCGCGTCCGGACGGGCAGACTCCCCGCATGGACTGGAACCACTACCGCTTCCTCAGCCTGTGGTCCCTGCCCGCCCCGCCGGCGGCCGTGTACGCCGTGCTGGAGCGGCCCGAGGACTATCCCCGCTGGTGGCCCCAGGTCCGGGCGGTGACCCTGCTGGACGCCGGCACCGGTGTCGTCACCATCCGGTCCGTGCTGCCGTACGACATGACCTTCACCGCACGTCAGACGTGCCGCGACCCGGACGCCGGGGTGCTGCGTATCGCCCTCTCCGGAGACATCGACGGCTGGGCTCGCTGGACGGTCACCGCAGACGGCACCGGCACCCTCGCCCGGTACGACCAGGTCGTCGACGTACGCAAGCCCCTGCTCAGGCGGCTCGCGGTACCGGGGCGGCCGGTCTTCCGCGCCAACCACCGGCTGATGATGCGGGCCGGACGGCGGGGACTGATCAGGTATCTCGAAGCGGTTTGAAGGATCGGCGCCTCGACCTGTATTGTTCAGTGCGTTCCCGGGCGATTAGCTCAGTGGGAGAGCGCTTCGTTCACACCGAAGAGGTCACTGGTTCGAACCCAGTATCGCCCACCGGGAGAAGGCCGGTCCGCACATGCGGACCGGCCTTTCACGTGTTCACGCCGCCGCCGGCAGCTCCGGACGCAGCGGCCAGTCCGTGCTGACGATCTCGTCCGAGCCGCTGCGCGCGAACCAGGCCTGCAGCCCGCGGGCCTGCGCCGCGTGCCAGTTGGCCTGCAGCGTGTGCAGCTCGGCGGGTGTCAGCCGCTCCAGCCGGGTCGCGAAACGGCGGCCCAGCGCCCGTACGACATCCAGGGCGGCCAGTGCGTCCGCCGCGGCGTCGTGCGCGTCCTGCAACGTCACGCCGTAGTGCTCGCACAGGTCGGTCAGCGTGCGGCGGCCCTTGCGATAGCGGTCCAGATGCTTGTCCAGCACCCGCGGGTCCAGCACCTTGAGCGGCACCGACTCGAACCAGCGGTCCAGCGACGACGCCCGGTGCCGGCGCAACTCCCGGTCCAGCAGCGTCAGATCGAACGGCGCGTTCATCACCACCAGCGGGCGGCCCATCGCCGCGTGCTCCGCCAGCTGCTCGGCTATCTCGTACATCACCGGCGCCGGCCAGCGGCCGTTGCGCTGCAGGTGCTCCTCCGTCAGCCCGTGCACCGCCGTCGCCGCCTCCGGCACCGGCACCCCCGGGTTGACCAGCCAGCGGGAGACCCGGGGCCGGGTCCCCGGCGCGTCCTGGACGACGACGGCGGCCGACACGATCCGGTCGGTCTCGACGTCCACGCCCGTCGTCTCCGTGTCGAAAGCGGCCAACGGCCCCTCGTACCAGTACGTCATCCCAACCCAACTCCTCGTTCACCTAAGGCAGGTGACGTTCCGTCTTCTGCCCGTTTGGTGATACCCGGGCTGTTTGCGCCGTACGCCGGGGGGAGACAACAGGAGTACGGGTCTTTGCAGTTCAGCGGCCCTCAGCGGGGACACTCATTGCCTGGAAGGCTGTTGGTCATGGCCATAGCGCAGCCCGAGCGGGGCGGGCTGCTGCCCGATCGCCCGGGCACCGTCCGCGGCACACTCGCCACCACGGCGTGCATGGAGACACTGCAGGTCGGCTATCTGCACGCGGTCGCCGCCGCAGCGGGATGCTCGCTGTCCCAGCCCTTCCCGGACAACGGCATCGACTGGCACGTCAGCCACAGCGCGCCCGGACACACCGTCGACGACGAGGTCACCATCAAGGTGCAGCTCAAGGCCACGTACCAGGTCGCGCCCAACCCTCCGGGGCGCTCCTTCTCCTTCACCCTCGACAACGACCATCTGCGCAAGCTCGCCCGCACCCCGGTCTCGGTGCACAAGATCCTGGTCGTCATGCTCGTCCCGCGCTCGCAGGACGACTGGCTGCGCGCCAGCCACGACCGGCTCGACCTCAGGCACTGCTGCTACTGGGTCAACCTCGCCGGCCACGCCGTCACCGGCCGGCACCGGACCAACGTGCGGATCCCGACCTCGCGCATCTTCGACGACCGGGCGCTCTGCGAGATCATGACGCGGGTCGGGACGGGAGGCAGGCCATGAGGATCCGCCCGTACGAGGAACTGCCACGCCAGGCTCGGCCGCATCCGGACGACCCCGCCTGGCACCGGCCCCCCGACCCCGCCCAGGTCGACCCCGCCGTGCTCGGCGCACTGCTGCACCGGCACGGCTGGCAGCGGCGCGGCGGAGCCCCGGGACGCTACGGCCGCTGGACCCCACCGGGGCCGGGCGGCGGCGGAACCAGCCTCCTGGTGCCGGAGAGCCGCGCCTTCCCCGACAGCGACGACCTGCTCGGCGAGGCCCTCGACGCCCTCGCCCGCAGCGAGACACCCGCCGCCCGCGAGGTACTGATCTCCCTCGCCGTACCCAGTGACGAGATCCGCTGGTGGCGCGACACCCCGAGCGGACCGGTCGGCGCCGCGCCCTGGACGGCCGACGAGCAACTGCGCGGCGCCGTCCGGCAGATGCTCCTCGCCGCCGCGCTCGCCACACGCGCGCGTGCCGGGTACTACGGAGCCCGGCACCGCCGCGCCGCCGCCGCCCTCCTGGAGGACGTCCTCGTCGGCCCCGCCGCCGAGGGCCGGCACCTCACCGCCTTCGCGCCCGTGCCCATCGGCCGGCCGCTCGCCGTCCGCCTCCACCAGGCCCTGTACGCGGCCCGTGAGGCCATCGACTACCAGCGGGCCACCGGCGGCATGGACGCCTTCGACGGCGCGGTCGAGGCCGGCGTCAGCCGCGAACTGACCGAGGCGCTCGCCACGCTCGTCCGGGGTACCGAGGGCGCCCGGATCGCCGTCGCCTGGGCACCCGGCGCCGGCGTCCCCGACGGCTGCGCGCCCTCCGCCGAACCCGTCGAGTTCTCCCCCGGCGACCTGCCCGTCCTGCGCGAGGCCGCCGCCCGCTATCTGCGCGAGGAACCCTCCGTACCGGTCCGTATCACCGGCGCCGTCGTCCGCATGCGCCGCTCCGGGCCCGGCGGCGAGGGCACCGTACGGCTGCGCGTCCTCGCGGGCGCCGAGGTGCCGCACGTCCGCGTCACCCTGGACGAGGAGGACTACCGCATAGCCGGCCACGCCCACCTCGTCGGACTTCCGGTGCGGGTGCACGGCCGGCTGGAGCGGCGGGGCGGCTTCCGCCGGCTCACCGGCGCCTCCGGGGTCGTACCCGTGCAGGTCGACGAGGCCGAGCGGGACCGGCTGATGAAGGCCCTGCAGGAGAACCTCGACTTCTTCGAGGAGGCCTGCGGGGACGGGGCGCCGGGGGCGTACGGGGACGAGGACTGAGGGTGACCGTTTCGCGGTCGGTGCCGTCGGGTCGGTACGATCGCCTGTGCGCGCGCTCCTGGTACGGCGCCGCACCCCACCTGCAGTCAGGAGAGACCGGTGTCAGACGTCCGTGTGATCATCCAACGCGATTCCGAGCGGGAAGAACGCGTGGTGACGACGGGCACTACGGCCGCCGACCTCTTCGCGGGCGAGCGCTCGATCATCGCCGCGCGCGTGGCCGGCGAGCTGAAGGACCTCAGCTACGAGCCGGTCGACGGTGAGGAGATCGAGGGCGTCGAGATCTCCTCCGAGGACGGCCTGAACATCCTGCGCCACTCCACCGCGCACGTCATGGCGCAGGCCGTGCAGGAGCTGTTCCCCGAGGCCAAGCTGGGCATCGGCCCGCCCGTCAAGGACGGCTTCTACTACGACTTCGACGTCGAGAAGCCGTTCACGCCCGAGGATCTCAAGGCCGTCGAGAAGAAGATGCAGGAGATCCAGAAGCGCGGGCAGCGCTTCTCCCGCCGCGTGGTCACCGACGAGACGGCCCGTGAGGAGCTGGCCTCCGAGCCGTACAAGCTGGAGCTGATCGGCCTCAAGGGCTCGGCGTCGCACGACGACGGCGCGGACGTCGAGGTCGGCGCCGGCGAGCTGACGATCTACGACAACCTGGACGCCAAGACCGGCGAGCTGTGCTGGAAGGACCTCTGCCGCGGTCCCCACCTGCCCTCGACCCGCCTGATCCCCGCGTTCAAGCTGATGCGCAACGCGGCCGCCTACTGGCGCGGCAGCGAGAAGAACCCGATGCTCCAGCGCATCTACGGCACCGCCTGGCCGTCCAAGGACGAGCTGAAGGCGTACCTGGACTTCCTCGCCGAGGCCGAGAAGCGCGACCACCGCAAGCTCGGCACCGAGCTGGACCTCTTCTCCATCCCGGAGCAGATCGGCTCCGGCCTCGCCGTCTTCCACCCCAGGGGCGGCATCGTCCGCCGGGTCATGGAGGACTACTCGCGGCGCCGCCACGAGGAAGAGGGCTACGAGTTCGTCTACACCCCGCACGCTACGAAGGGGAAGCTCTTCGAGACGTCCGGGCACCTGGACTGGTACGCCGAGGGCATGTACCCGCCCATGCAGCTCGACGAGGGCGTGGACTACTACCTCAAGCCCATGAACTGCCCGATGCACAACCTGATCTTCGACGCGCGCGGCCGCTCGTACCGTGAGTTGCCCTTGAGGCTCTTTGAGTTCGGCACGGTGTATCGCTACGAGAAGTCAGGTGTCGTGCACGGCCTGACCCGCGCCCGGGGCTTCACCCAGGACGACGCGCACATCTACTGCACCCGTGAGCAGATGTCCGACGAGCTGGACAAGACGCTCACCTTCGTCCTCGGCCTGCTGCGCGACTACGGTCTGACCGACTTCTACCTGGAGCTGTCCACCAAGGACGAGACCAAGTTCGTCGGTTCGGACGAGGTCTGGGAGGAGGCAACGGAGACCCTCCGCCAGGTCGCCGAGAAGCAGGGCCTGCCCCTCGTCCCGGACCCGGGCGGCGCCGCCTTCTACGGCCCGAAGATCTCCGTCCAGGCCAAGGACGCGATCGGCCGTACGTGGCAGATGTCGACCATCCAGCTCGACTTCAACCTGCCCGAGCGCTTCAACCTGGAGTACACCGGCCCCGACGGCTCCAAGCAGCGCCCGGTCATGATCCACCGCGCGCTGTTCGGCTCCATCGAGCGGTTCTTCGCCGTCCTCCTGGAGCACTACGCGGGCGCGTTCCCGGCGTGGCTGGCGCCGGTACAGGCGATTGGTATCCCGATCGGCGACGCGCACGTGGAGTACCTGGAGAAGTTCGCGGCGGCGGCTCGGAAGAAGGGCCTGCGCGTCGAGGTGGACTCCTCCTCGGACCGCATGCAGAAGAAGATCCGCAACGCCCAGAAGCAGAAGGTGCCCTTCATGGTCATCGCGGGCGACGAGGACATGTCGAACGGCTCGGTGTCGTTCCGCTACCGCGACGGCTCGCAGGAGAACGGCATCCCCTTCGACGAAGCCATCGCCAAGATCGCGCAGGTCGTGGCGGAGCGGGCCCAGGTCTGAGCGGCGACTACGGGCGGCCCCCGGTGAGTTCCTCTCGCCGGGGGCCCTGCCCTGTTCGGGGGCGGCAAGCCATATGCTGCCTAACATGACGACTGAGCCGGAACAGCAGATCGGAGTGGGGACGCAGGACGCGTTCCAGCGCCTGTGGACGCCCCACCGGATGGCTTACATCCAGGGCGAGAACAAGCCGACCGGCCCGGGGGCCGACGACGGCTGCCCCTTCTGCTCGATCCAGGCCAAGTCCGACGAGGACGGGCTGATCGTCAAGCGGGGCGACCTGGTGTACGTGGTGCTCAACCTTTACCCGTACAACGGCGGCCACGCCATGGTCGTGCCCTACCGGCATGTCGCGGACTACACCGAGCTGACCGGGCCGGAGACCACCGAGCTGGCCGAGCTGACCAAGCAGGCGATGACGGCCCTGCGCACCGCGTCCGGCGCGCACGGCTTCAACATCGGCATGAACCAGGGCAGCGTCGCCGGCGCCGGCATCGCCGCCCACCTTCACCAGCACATCGTCCCGCGCTGGGGCGGCGACACGAACTTCATGCCGGTCGTGGGCCACACGAAGGTGCTGCCGCAGCTGCTGGCCGACACCAGGAAGATGCTGGCGGAGGCCTGGCCGGCGTAGGGCCCCGGGTGCCCTCCGCGGAGGGCACCGCTCACGCGTCGTAGAGGTCCGCCTTCCTCGGCGTCGGGTCCTGGACCAGCCCACTGAGGATGCCCGAACGCGTGCCGAACTTCTCCGTGTCCACGCCGTGCTCCCGCAGCACCCTGATCGCCGCCGAGTGCACCACCCGCAGCACCGGCGTGGCCGCGCGCAGCGCGTCGTCGGCCATGAAGCGGTGCCGCCACGGCTGGTCGGCCCAGGCGTGCCGCAGACCGAACGGCTCGGGCAGGGCCAGTGAGCCGCCGAGCCAGTTCAGCAGCGGCGGATACCAGGTCAGCGGGGCGCGCGTGGCGAGCCGTACCACCTCGTCGGTGTCGACCAGCGGCAGCTTGACCGTACGGGTCTCCCAGGGCTTGAGGGACTTGGAGACCTCCTTGGTCGGCGCTTCCGGCTTGGATGTGAACAGGGAGTTCACCGGTCCCAGGGCATGCCCCGTCACCTCGATCCGCAGCGTCTCGTGCAGCACGGTCACCGTGATCAGCATGGTGATGACCAGCTGGCCGTCCCACAGCGTCCACTGCACGCCCAGGTAGTGCCGGTCGCCGCTGCCGAACTGCTGCTTGTTGCAGATGTCCTGTATCGCGTGCGGCTTGACCTGGAAGGCCTCGACGTCGGTGCCCTCGGGCCGGGACACCGCTGCGGCCTTCTCACCGATCGGCGTGACGATCCAGTGCTTGATGGACGGCTTGGGGAAGCCGCCGGTGTTCAGCGGGCCGCGCTCCAGCAGGGCGAGCTGGTCGTGGATCGCGCGCACCACGTCCCAGCTGCGGAAGGGGTGGATCTCCCGGGACGGGTCGGCGGGCACCAGCTCCTCGGCGAGCTGCCAGGCGCCCCAGCGGGTGCCCATGCCGAGTATGCCCTTGGGGCCGGCGTAGAAGACCGAGTTGGACTGCTGCTCGGCGGTGAGCCGGGCCAGGGACTGGCGCAGCTCCTCGGCCGCGGTCTGGTCGGGGCCCCGGGGCACGGCCTCGGGGACCTTGGCGCCGACGCTGGTGCCCGAGAGCAGGCCGTCCCAGCGGGCCCGCAGATCCTTGGCCGTACGCTCGCAGATCTGCTTGGCCCAGAACCAGCCGAGGACGGGCACGACGACGGATGCGCGCGCGTACCACCCCCAGAAGCCGCTGAACGGCATCTTGATCAGGAACAGCGCGGCGAGCACGCACACGGCGACGAGCAGGGCGGTGGCGAGCGTCCCGGCCCGTTTGTCCTCGCGCTTGGCGATGAACGCGCGCAGCTGGAAGACGAGCAGCCAGCCGATCAGCCCGGGTAGGAACAGGACACCGCACAGGGCCGTCACGGCGGCCAGGCGGTTGTCGCGCTCCCTGCGGATGTTGTTGGCCGCGAGGCAGTGCTCGACGACGAACTGGGGCTCGGAGCCGAAGGACTGGATGAGCGGCTTGCGGCCGGAAGCGAGCATCCGGGCGACCACGGCCCGCGAGAACGCCTCACCCAGGTTGGGCCGCAGCAGCTTGATCCGGCCGGCCTTGACGGTCGACTGATGCCATTCGTTGTCGGCCTTCTTGATCTCGTCGATCATGCTGTCCCGGTACGCCGCGGAGGCCAGCGCGGAGGTCGCCGCCTGGCCCTCGTCGCCCGAGACGGGCACCTGCGGCCCGTCCCACTCCGTTCCCAACGACATTCCCGCCCCCTCGGCCGCCGGCGTCGTCTCTGCGGCCTTCCCGACTTCCTGGCTCCGCACACCTGTTGAACAGGTCCGTCGCGTCGATTGCCTGTCACAACCGGACGACTGCGGCAGGACACGATCAGGTGATCAGCGTATCCGCCGCCACCGACAACCCGCGGGCGGACGGCCGAAGCCGCCCGCCCGCACCCCCGGCCGAGGCCGGTGAACTATCCGTTCTCGCCCGCCTGTTCGCGGATCCGCTCGGCGATCTGCGGCGGCATCGGCTCGTGCCGGGCGTAGGCACGGTCGAAGCGGGCCGTGCCGTGCGACAGCGAGCGCAGGTCCACGGCGTACCGGCCGATCTCGAACTCGGGGACCTCGGCCCGGATCAGGGTCCGGCCCGAGCCCACCTGCTCGGTGCCGAGCACCCGGCCGCGCCGGCTGGACAGGTCGCTCATCACCGCGCCCACATAGTCGTCGCCGACCAGCACGGACACCTCGGCCACCGGCTCCAGCAGATGGATCTTCGCGTCCGCCGCGGCCTCGCGCAGCGCGAGCGCGCCCGCGGTCTGGAAGGCGGCGTCGGAGGAGTCCACCGAGTGCGCCTTGCCGTCCAGCAGCGTGATCCGCACGTCCACCAGCGGATAGCCGGCGGCGACCCCCTTGGCGGCCTGGGCCCGTACGCCCTTCTCCACGGACGGGATGAACTGGCGCGGTACGGCGCCGCCGACCACCTTGTCCACGAACTCGATGCCCGAGCCGCCCGGCAGCGGCTCCACCTCGATCTCGCAGATGGCGTACTGGCCGTGTCCGCCGGACTGCTTCACATGCCGCCCGCGTCCGGCGGCCCTGTTGGCGAACGTCTCCCGGAGGGAGACCTTGTGCGGGACGACGTCGACCTGGACGCCGTAGCGGTTGCGCAGCCGGTCCAGGGCGACGTCCGCATGGGCCTCGCCCAGGCACCACAGGACCACCTGGTGGGTGTCCTGGTTCTGCTCCAGGCGCATCGTCGGGTCCTCGGCCACCAGCCGGGAAAGGCCCTGCGAGAGCTTGTCCTCGTCGGCCTTGCTGTGCGCGTGGATCGCGAGCGGCAGCAGCGGGTCGGGCATCCGCCAGGGCTCCATCAGGAGCGGGTCGTCCTTCGCGGAGAGCGTGTCCCCGGTCTCGGCCCGGCCGAGCTTGGCCACGCACACCAGATCGCCGGCGACGGCATGCGTCACCGGACGCTGCTGCTTGCCGAAGGGCATGGCCAGGGCGCCGACCTTCTCGTCGACGTCGTGGTCCTCGTGGCCGCGGTCGGCCAGCCCGTGCCCGGAGACGTGCACCGTCTGGTCGGGGCGCAGCGTGCCGGAGAAGAGGCGGACCAGGGAGACCCGGCCGACATAGGGGTCGGAGGCGGTCTTGACGACCTCGGCGACCAGCGGGCCGCCGGTGTCGCACGGTTTCAGCTCGCGCGGTGTGCCGTCGATGGTGGTGACCTCGGGCAGCGGATGCTCGAAGGGGGTCGGGAACCCGCCGGTGACCAGCTCCAGCAGCTCGACCGTGCCGAGCCCCTGCCGGGCGCCCTCGGCCGCGGGGGCGGCGGCCAGGACGGGGAAGAAGGAGCCGCGGGCCACCGCCCGCTCCAGGTCCTGGATCAGCGTCTTGACGTCGACCTGCTCGCCGCCGAGATAGCGGTCCATGAGGGTCTCGTCCTCGCTCTCGGCGATGATCCCCTCGATGAGCCGGTTGCGGGCCTCCTCTATGTCGGGCAGCTGGTCCTCGCCGGGCTCGGACTCCTTGCGCTCCCCGGTCGAGTAGTCGAACAGCTTCTGCGACAGCAGCCCGACCAGCCCCGTAACGGACGCGTGCCCGTCCGGGCCCTCAGGGCCGCGCAGCGGCAGATACAGCGGCAGCACCGCGTCGGGGTCGTCGCCGCCGAACGCCTCCGCGCAACGGCGGGTCATCTCCTCGAAGTCCGCGCGCGCGGCCTCCAGATGCGTGACCACGATCGCGCGCGGCATACCGACGGCCGCGCACTCCTCCCAGACCATCCTGGTCGAACCGTCCACGCCGTCCGAGGCCGAGACGACGAAGAGGGCCGCGTCCGCGGCGCGCAGACCGGCCCTCAGCTCCCCGACGAAGTCGGCGTATCCGGGGGTGTCGAGGAGATTGATCTTGATGCCGTCCCATGCGACCGGCACCAGGGAGAGCTGTACGGAGCGCTGCTGCCGGTGTTCGATCTCGTCGTAGTCGGAGACCGTGCCGCCGTCCTCCACACGGCCCGCCCGGTTCACCGCCCCCGCACTCAGCGCGAGGGCCTCCACCAGAGTCGTCTTGCCCGAACCGGAGTGGCCGACCAGTACCACGTTCCGTACGGACGCGGGCTGGTCGGCCTCCAGAGCCCTGCCGGCGGCCCCGGGGTGGTGTGCTTGTGTCTTGTCGCCCATGATCCTGCCTCCCGTGCACGGTGAGGTCACTGTGGGCGCGGACGCGCGGGACCCGCGTGCACTGGCGGCTCCGGCGACGCCCGCGGTTATTCGAGCTTTCCACTCCCGTCACGTGGCGTCCATACGAACGACAGCCACGGACGCCGCGCGCGCCCCGCGCACGGCGGCGCACACGTTTCAAGCCACGGGCTGTGGGTGCCCGCCCGTCACGCACACGCGCGCGTGGCTACGATGGGCCAGCCGGCGGCCACCAGGGCCGCGGCGACACCGACCCTCGGGAAGGCCATGCTGAACAAGTACGCGCGTGCATTCTTCACGCGTGTCCTCACGCCGTTCGCCGCGTTTCTCATCCGGCGGGGGGTGAGCCCCGACACGGTCACGCTCATCGGCACGGCCGGTGTGGTCGCGGGCGCGCTGGTCTTCTACCCCCGGGGCGAGTTCTTCTGGGGCACGGTCGTGATCACTCTGTTCGTCTTCTCCGACCTGGTCGACGGCAACATGGCCCGCCAGCTGGGCCGCTCCAGCCGCTGGGGCGCCTTCCTGGACTCCACCCTGGACCGGGTCGCCGACGGCGCGATCTTCGGCGGCTTCGCGCTCTGGTACGCGGGCCACGGGGACAACAACGTCCTGTGCGCCGTCTCGATCTTCTGCCTGGCCAGTGGCCAGGTGGTGTCGTACACCAAGGCGCGCGGCGAGTCGATCGGGCTGCCGGTCGCCGTCAACGGCCTCGTCGAACGGGCCGAGCGGCTGGTGATCTCGCTGGTCGCGGCCGGTTTCGCGGGCCTGCACAAGTTCGGTGTGCCGGGCATCCAGTGGCTGCTGCCGATCGCCCTGTGGATCGTCGCCGCCGGCAGCCTCGTCACGCTGATCCAGCGCGTCGTCACCGTCCGCCGTGAATCCGCCGAGGCGGAGGCCGCGGCCCGGCAGAGTCCGAGCGAGGCCGCGAAGTGAGCGCCGTCGAACGGCTCACCGACGGGCTGTACGGCCTCGGCTGGAGCACCGTCAAGAAGCTTCCCGAGCCCGTCGCGGTCCGTCTCGGGCGGACCATCGCCGACCTGGCCTGGAAGCAGCGCGGCAAGGGCGTGCTGCGCCTGGAGGCCAACTACGCGCGCGTGGTGCCCGGCGCCGGCCCCGAGCGGCTCGCCGAGCTGTCGCGCGCGGGCATGCGCTCCTACCTGCGCTACTGGATGGAGTCCTTCCGGCTGCCGGCCTGGAGCCGCGAGCGCGTGAAGACCGGCTTCGACCCCAAGGACATCCACTACCTCACCGACGGACTCGCCTCCGGCCAGGGCGTGATCCTCGCCCTGCCGCACATGGCCAACTACGACCTGGCCGGCGCCTGGGTCACCACCAAGCTCGCGACGCCGTTCACGACGGTCGCCGAGCGGCTGAAGCCCGAGACGCTGTACGACCGTTTCGTCGCCTACCGCGAGGGCCTCGGCATGGAGGTCCTGCCGCACAGCGGCGGCTCCGCCTTCGGCACCCTGGCGCGGCGGCTGCGCGACGGCGGCCTGGTCTGCCTGGTCGCCGACCGCGACCTGTCCGCCTCCGGCGTCGAGGTCGACTTCTTCGGCGAGCGGACCCGGATGCCCGCGGGCCCGGCCCTGCTCGCCCAGCAGACCGGCGCGCTGCTGCTCCCGGTCACGCTCTGGTACGACGACTCGCCGGTCATGCAGGGCCAGGTGCATGCCCCGATCGAGGTACCGGAGTCAGGCACCCGGGCCGAGAAGGCGTCCGTCATGACACAGGCGCTGGCCGACACCTTCGCCACCGGGATCGCCGAGCATCCGGAGGACTGGCACATGCTGCAGCGCCTGTGGCTGGCGGACCTCGACCCCGCGAAGGGACCGTCGTGAGGATCGGCATCGTCTGCCCGTACTCCTGGGACGTGCCGGGCGGCGTCCAGTTCCACATCCGCGACCTCGCCGAGTACTTCATCCGCCACGGCCACGACGTCTCCGTCCTGGCCCCCGCCGACGACGACACGCCGCTGCCGCCGTACGTCGTCTCGGCTGGCCGCGCGGTCCCGGTGCCCTACAACGGCTCGGTGGCCCGGCTGAACTTCGGCTTCCTGTCGGCCGCGCGGGTACGGCGCTGGCTGCACGAGGGCGCCTTCGACGTGGTCCACATCCACGAGCCGACCTCGCCCTCGCTGGGCCTGCTGACCTGCTGGGCGGCGTCCGGCCCGATCGTGGCCACCTTCCACACCTCCAACCCCCGCTCGCGCGCGATGATCGCCGCGTACGCGATCCTGCAGGCCGCCCTGGAGAAGATCAGCGCCCGGATCGCGGTCAGCGAGTACGCCCGCCGCACGCTGGTCGAGCACCTCGGCGGGGACGCGGTGGTCATCCCCAACGGCGTCGACGTGGACTTCTTCGCCAAGGCCGAGCCGAAACCGGAGTGGCAGGGCGACAGCATCGGCTTCATCGGCCGTATCGACGAACCCCGCAAGGGCCTGCCGGTCCTGATGGCGGCCCTGCCGAAGATCCTCGCCGTCCGCCCGCAGACCCGGCTGCTGGTCGCGGGCCGCGGCGACGAGGAGGCCGCCGTCGAGGACCTGCCGAAGGAGCTGCGCTCGCGCGTGGAGTTCCTCGGCATGATCAGCGACGAGGACAAGGCGCGCCTCCTGCGCAGCGTCGACCTGTACGTCGCGCCCAACACCGGCGGCGAGAGCTTCGGCATCATCCTGGTCGAGGCGATGTCGGCGGGCGCGCCCGTGCTCGCCTCCGACCTGGACGCCTTTGTGCAGGTCCTCGACCAGGGTGAGGCGGGCGAGGTCTTCGCCAACGAGAACGCCGACGCGCTCGCCGAGGCGGCCGTACGACTGCTGGAGGACCCGGCGCGCCGCGCCGAGCTGTGCGAACGCGGCAGTGCCCATGTGCGGCGCTTCGACTGGTCGACGGTCGGCGCGGACATCCTGTCCGTCTACGAGACGGTGACGGCCGGCGCCGCGGCGGTCGCGACGGACGAGCGCACGTCAGGACTGCGGGCGCGATTCGGACTGGCCCGCGACTGAGGGACCGCGAGCGGGCCGGGGTGTGCGCCGGGGCTTTTGGCCGGCCGGGTGTGTGGCTGGGCGGGGTCGGGCGGCGGTCGGGGGCCTGAGGGGGTTGCGGTGATGGTTCGGTCTGGTGTGGGGCTGAGGGGCGGTGTGCGGGGGTAATTGGCCGGCTGGGTGTGTGGCTGGGCGGCACCGGGGTCGGGTGGCGGTCCGGGGCTTGAGCGGGTTGCGCGGGCGGTCAGGGGCGGTGGCGTGGACGGTCAGGCACGGTGGGGACCGGCGGGCCGTGAGGGTGGACGGAGCGTGCCGATAGCCTTCGGCCGTGACCGCAACCCTGATCTGGATCCTCGTCGCACTCGTCGCGATCGGCGTGTACCTGAGCTGGACGGCCGGGCGGCTGGACCGGCTGCACGTGCGGATGGACGCCGCGCGGGCCGCGCTCGACGCGCAGCTGCTGCGCCGGGCCTCCGTCGCACAGGAACTCGCGACCTCCGGAGTACTGGACCCGGCCGCCTCGATCGTGCTGTACGAGGCGGCGCACGCGGCCCGGCAGGCCGAGGAGGAGCAGCGGGAGGTCGCCGAGAGCGAGCTGAGCCAGGCGCTGCGCGCGGTGTTCGAGGACGCGGCCCAGGTGGAGGCCGTACGGGAGGCCCCGGGCGGTGAGGCGGCGGCCCGTGAGCTGGCCGAGGCGGTCCGCCGGGTTCCGATGGCCCGCCGCTTCCACAACGACGCCGTGGGAGCCGCCCGCAGGCTGCGCGAGCACCGCAAGGTCCGCTGGTTCCGGCTGGCCGGCCACGCCCCGTTCCCGCTGGCCGTGGAGATGGACGACGAGCCCCCGGCGGCCCTGGTGGAACGCGTTTCCTGAACGCATGCCGACGCCTCTGTGAGCGAAAAGGATCCACCAGCTTGCCATTGGCCCTTGCTGTGGCCTGGTCTACTCGCGTTTCCTCGTCCGTGCAGAAGCCCTCTTTCACATCAGCGAGGTCACCCGTGTCCACCACCGAGAACCAGGCTCCCGAGACCGGCACCGCCCGCGTGAAGCGCGGTATGGCGGAGCAGCTCAAGGGCGGCGTGATCATGGACGTCGTCACGCCGGAGCAGGCGAAGATCGCCGAGGACGCGGGCGCCGTCGCCGTCATGGCCCTGGAGCGGGTCCCGGCCGACATCCGCAAGGACGGCGGCGTGGCCCGCATGTCCGACCCGGACATGATCGAGGGCATCATCGACGCCGTCTCGATCCCGGTCATGGCCAAGTCCCGCATCGGCCACTTCGTCGAGGCCCAGGTGCTGCAGTCCCTCGGCGTCGACTACATCGACGAGTCCGAGGTCCTCACCCCGGCCGACGAGGTCAACCACTCCGACAAGTGGGCCTTCACCACCCCGTTCGTGTGTGGCGCCACCAACCTGGGCGAGGCCCTGCGCCGTATCGCCGAGGGCGCCGCGATGATCCGCTCCAAGGGCGAGGCCGGCACCGGCAACGTCGTCGAGGCCGTCCGCCACCTGCGCCAGATCAAGGGCGAGATCGCCAAGCTGCGCGGCTGCGACAACAACGAGATCTACGCCGCCGCCAAGGAGCTGCGCGCCCCGTTCGAGCTGGTCAAGGAGGTCGCCGAGCTGGGCAAGCTGCCGGTCGTGCTGTTCTCCGCCGGCGGCGTGGCCACCCCGGCCGACGCGGCCCTGATGCGCCAGCTCGGCGCCGAGGGCGTGTTCGTCGGCTCCGGCATCTTCAAGTCCGGCGACCCGGCCAAGCGCGCCGCCGCCATCGTGAAGGCCACCACCTTCTACGACGACCCGAAGATCATCGCGGACGCGTCCCGCAACCTCGGCGAGGCCATGGTCGGCATCAACTGCGACACCCTCCCCGAGGCCGAGCGCTACGCGAACCGCGGCTGGTAAGCACAGGTAACCCGAGCCCCATGAACACTCCTGTCATAGGCGTCCTGGCCCTCCAGGGCGACGTACGGGAGCACCTCATCGCCCTGGCCGCGGCTGACGCCGTGGCCAGGCCGGTCAGGCGCCCCGAGGAACTCGCCGAGGTCGACGGCCTCGTCCTGCCCGGCGGCGAGTCCACCACCATCTCCAAGCTGGCCATCCTGTTCGGCGTGATGGAGCCCCTCCGCGCGCGCGTGCAGGACGGAATGCCCGTCTACGGCACCTGTGCCGGCATGATCATGCTCGCCGACAAGATCCTCGACCCGCGCTCGGGCCAGGAGACGATCGGCGGCATCGACATGATCGTGCGCCGCAACGCCTTCGGCCGGCAGAACGAGTCGTTCGAGGCCGCGGTCGACGTGAAGGGCATCCCGGGCGATCCTGTGGAGGGCGTCTTCATTCGCGCCCCCTGGGTGGAGTCCGTGGGCGCCGCGACCGAGGTGATCGCCGAGCACGACGGTCACATCGTCGCCGTCCGCCAGGGCAACGCGCTCGCCACGTCGTTCCACCCGGAGCTGACCGGCGACCACCGCGTGCACTCCCTGTTCGTCGACATGGTGCGCGCCAACCGGACACCCGAGTCCTTGTAGGATCTCTGGCGTTCATTCATAGATGGGTTACGCGAAGGAGACAGGCAGATGTCCGGCCACTCTAAATGGGCCACGACGAAGCACAAGAAGGCCGTGATCGACGCCAAGCGCGGCAAGCTCTTCGCGAAGCTGATCAAGAACATCGAGGTCGCGGCGCGCATGGGCGGCGTCGACCTCGACGGCAACCCGACGCTGTACGACGCGGTCCAGAAGGCCAAGAAGCAGTCGGTCCCGAACAAGAACATCGACTCCGCGATCAAGCGCGGCGGCGGCCTCGAAGCCGGCGGCGCCGACTACGAGACGATCATGTACGAGGGCTACGGCCCGAGCGGCGTCGCGGTGCTCATCGAGTGCCTCACCGACAACCGCAACCGCGCCGCCTCCGACGTCCGCGTCGCCATGACCCGCAACGGCGGCAACATGGCCGACCCTGGTTCGGTGTCGTACATGTTCACCCGCAAGGGCGTCGTCATCGTCCCCAAGGGTGAGCTGTCCGAGGACGACGTGCTCGGCGCGGTCCTGGACGCGGGCGCCGAGGAGGTCAACGACCTCGGCGAGACCTTCGAGGTCATCAGCGAGGCCACCGACCTGGTCGCGGTCCGCACCGCCCTCCAGGAGGCCGGCATCGACTACGACTCCGCCGAGTCCAGCTTCGTGCCGTCCGTCCAGGTAGAGCTGGACGAGGAGGGCGCCAAGAAGATCTTCAAGCTGATCGACGCCCTGGAGGACAGCGACGACGTGCAGAACGTCTTCGCGAACTTCGACGTGGCTGACGAGATCATGGCTGCCATCGACTGACACGGCGGCAAGGCGCTCGGCCGCACGGCCGGGCGAGGGTCGCAAACGACGTCAGCGACGAAGTCATGGCGAAGGCTGGCGCGTGACGCCGGGCGGGCCGACGGGACACACCCCGTCGGCCCGTCGCTTTGTCAGTGGCACCCGATAGCCTGCACGAACAGGCGATCGGCAAGCGGTCGGAGGGGAGGGGCGCGTGCGCGTACTGGGGGTGGACCCGGGGCTGACCCGGTGTGGTGTCGGGGTCGTCGAGGGGGTCGCGGGCCGGCCGCTCACGATGCTCGGCGTCGGTGTCGTCCGCACGGCCGTGGACGCCGACCTCAGCCACCGCCTCCTCGCCGTCGAGCAGGGCATCGAGCAGTGGCTGGACGAGCACCGGCCCGAGGTCGTCGCCGTCGAGCGCGTCTTCAGCCAGCACAATGTGCGTACGGTGATGGGCACCGCCCAGGCCAGCGCCGTGGCCATGCTGTGCGCCGCCCGACGCGGCATCCCCGTCGCCCTGCACACCCCGAGCGAGGTCAAGGCGGCCGTCACCGGCACCGGACGCGCCGACAAGGCACAGGTCGGCGCCATGGTCACCCGGCTGCTGCGACTCTCCGCGCCGCCCCGGCCCGCCGACGCCGCCGACGCCCTCGCGCTCGCCATCTGCCACATCTGGCGCGCCCCCGCCCAGAACCGACTCCAGCAGGCGGTCGCCCGCCACACAGTCAACGCAACGAAAGGCCGTACGGCATGATCGCCTTCGTCAGCGGCACGGTCGCCGCGCTCGCTCCCGACGCCGCGGTCGTCGAGGTCGGCGGCGTCGGCATGGCCGTCCAGTGCACGCCGAACACGCTGTCCACGCTCCGTATGGGCCAGCCGGCCAAGCTGCACACCTCGCTCGTCGTCCGCGAGGACTCGCTGACCCTCTACGGCTTCGCCGACGACGACGAGCGCCAGGTCTTCGAGCTGCTGCAGACCGCGAGCGGCGTCGGCCCGCGCCTGGCCCAGGCCATGCTCGCCGTGCACACCCCGGACGCACTGCGCCGCGCCGTCGCCACCGGCGACGAGAAGGCGCTCACCGCCGTCCCCGGCATCGGCAAGAAGGGCGCGCAGAAGCTGCTGCTGGAGCTGAAGGACCGGCTCGGCGAGCCCATCGGGACGGCCCCCGCGATCGGGGCACCGGTCACCCAGGGCTGGCGCGACCAGCTGCACGCCGCCCTGATCGGCCTCGGCTACGCGACCCGCGAGGCCGACGAGGCGGTGGCCGCCGTAGCCCCGCAGGCCGAAGCAGCAGGAGGCACCCCGCAGGTGGGCCAGCTCCTGAAGGCGGCCCTGCAGACCCTGAACCGCGCCCGCTGACAGCCCCCGAACCCGCGCCCCCACGAGATCCGAGGCACACTCCATGAACTGGGACGACACGACCGACACCCCCGCCGCCGAGCGGCTGGTGGGCTCTGTCGCCGACCGTGAGGACCAGGCCGTCGAGGCCGCCCTGCGCCCCAAGGACCTCGGCGAGTTCATCGGCCAGGAGAAGGTCCGCGAACAGCTCGACCTCGTCCTGCGGGCCGCACGCGCGCGTGGCGCCACCGCCGACCATGTGCTGCTCTCCGGCGCGCCCGGCCTCGGCAAGACCACCCTGTCGATGATCATCGCGGCCGAGATGGGCGCCCCCATCCGCATCACCTCGGGCCCCGCCATCCAGCACGCCGGCGACCTCGCCGCGATCCTCTCCTCCCTCCAGGAGGGCGAGGTCCTCTTCCTCGACGAGATCCACCGCATGTCCCGGCCCGCCGAGGAGATGCTGTACATGGCGATGGAGGACTTCCGCGTCGACGTCATCGTCGGCAAGGGCCCCGGCGCCACCGCCATCCCGCTCGAACTGCCCCCCTTCACCCTGGTCGGCGCGACCACGCGCGCAGGCCTGCTGCCGCCCCCGCTGCGCGACCGCTTCGGCTTCACCGCGCACATGGAGTTCTACGAGCCGCGCGAGCTGGAGCGCGTCGTGCACCGCTCGGCGCATCTGCTGGACGTGGGGATCGATGCGGACGGCGCCGCCGAGATCGCCGGCCGCTCCCGCGGCACGCCCCGTATCGCCAACCGCCTGCTGCGCCGCGTCCGCGACTATGCGCAGGTCAAGGCGGACGGCCTGATCACCCGCGAGATCGCCGCGGCCGCCCTCGCCGTCTACGAGGTCGACGCGCGCGGTCTCGACCGCCTCGACCGCGCCGTCCTGGAAGCCCTGCTGAAGCTGTTCGGCGGCGGCCCGGTCGGCCTGTCCACGCTCGCGGTCGCGGTGGGGGAGGAGCGCGAGACCGTCGAAGAGGTCGCCGAACCGTTCCTCGTCCGGGAGGGCCTGCTCGCCCGCACCCCGCGCGGCCGCGTCGCCACTCCCGCAGCTTGGGCGCACCTCGGCCTGACCCCGCCGCGCCCGGCCACCGGGGGAAGCGGACAACAGGACCTGTTCGGAACCTGAGGGCGCCGAGATGTTCGAGATGTTTCTGTGACGGCCAGGGCATTGGCTCGAGCAGGAACCCAGGTGCCATGCTGAGCGTTGTTCCATGCGCGCGGACTCGCTTAGACTCCGCCGATGCCGCCTTTGCGGGCGGTGCCGACCAGCCCCCATCCAACAGGCCGCTCACCCGCGCGGTCGCGCGAAGGAAATTCCGTCCCGTGAATGCCTATACCCTTCTCCCGTTCATCGTGCTCATCGCGGCCATGTTCCTGATGACACGTTCGGCCAAGAAGAAGCAGCAGCAGGCCGCCAACATGCGGAACGAGATGCAGCCCGGCTCCGGTGTCCGCACGATCGGGGGGATGTACGCGACGGTCAAGGAGGTGGGCGAGGACACGGTCCTCCTCGACGCAGGCCCGGGCGTCGAGCTCCTCTTCGCCAAGAACGCGATCGGCGCCGTCCTCACCGACGATGAGTACAACCGCATCGTCCACGGCATCGAGCACGACCTGAAGTCCGACGCCGACACCGTCCCGGACGACGCTTCCTCCCTCACCGAGACCGACGAGTCCGACTCGCCCGCTGCCGCCGCCTCCGACGACAAGGCCGTCGACCTCGGTAAGAAGGACGCCGACGAGGACGGCGCCGAGGCCGCCGAGGCCAAGGCGGGCGACGAGCCGAAGAAGACCGACGGCGACTCCGACGCGAAGTAGTCACGCCCCGGTGGTGCGCCGCGCGGCATAATCACGCCCCGCGCACCACCGGGCGTCTGCTTCCCGTACGGAACAGCCCGACACCATGTCATGGCCGACCGCGCCGACCGGACGCGGGGCGGCCCGAGAGGGAGTACGAGAAGGTGGCAGCACCTAAGAGGGGCCAGAGCGCGAGCGCCCAGAGCAAACCAGGGCGCTCGCTGGCCCTCATCCTGATCGCCATCGTGGCGCTCACCGGAGGCATGTTCCTGTCCGGGAACACCACTCCGCGTCTCGGTATCGACCTCGCCGGTGGTACGAGCATCACGCTCAAGGCGAAGGCCGACCAGGGGTCCGCGATCAACAAGGCCAACATGGACACCGCGGTCGACATCATGAACCGCCGTGTCAACGGCCTGGGTGTCTCCGAGGCGGAGGTGCAGACCCAGGGGACCGACAACATCATCGTCAACATCCCCAAGGGCACCAACTCCAAGGAAGCGCAAGCACAGGTCGGCACCACCGCCAAGCTGTACTTCCGCCCGGTCCTCGCCAGCGAGCCCAGCGTTCCCGCCGGAAAGAGCCCGTCGCCGAGCGCCTCGCCCAGCGGCAGCTCCTCGCCGAAGCCGAGCACGAGCCCCTCCAGCAGCGCCTCCGCCAGGCAGAAGGCGTCCTCGTCCTCCACCGCGTCCCCCAAGGCCTCGGCCACCTCCCAGGGCCGCGCCGTCACCGACGCGCTGAAGGCCGGCTCCACCCCCTCGCCGAGCGCCTCCGCCTCCGGCAGCCCCACGCCGAAGGCCAGCCCGTCGGCCTCCTCCGGCGCAGCCGCGGACGCCGCGAAGCTCCAGGCCCAGTACGCCACCCTGGACTGCTCCAACCCCGCCGAACGGGCCAAGGTGGGCGGTGCCTCCAAGCCCGGTGAGCCCACGATCGCCTGCGGCGAGATCAGGAAGGTCTGGTACAAGTACGTACTCGGCCCGGCCGCCATCGACGGCACCGAGGTGAAGAACGCCGCCGCCCGGTTCGACACCCAGGGTGCCTCCGGCTGGCAGGTCGTGATGAACTTCACCTCCAGCGGCTCCAAGAAGTTCGCGGACGTCACCGGCGCGCTGGCCCAGAAGCAGCAGCCGCAGAACGAGTTCGGCATCGTCCTCGACGGCGAGGTCGTCTCCAGCCCGTATGTGAACCAGGCCATCACCGGCGGCCAGGCGGAGATCTCCGGCAGCTTCACCCAGCAGGAGGCCCAGAGCCTCGCCAACATGCTGTCGTACGGCGCCCTGCCGCTCTCCTTCCAGGAGCAGTCCGTCACCACCGTCACCGCCGCGCTCGGCGGTGAGCAGCTGCACGCCGGTCTGCTCGCCGGCGCGATCGGCCTCGCGCTGGTCGTGCTCTATCTGGTGGTCTACTACCGCGGTCTGTCGCTCGTCGCCATGGCCTCGCTGCTGGTCTCGGCGATCCTCACCTACGTGATCATGTCGCTGCTCGGCCCGGCCATCCACTTCGCGCTGAACCTGCCGGCCGTCTGCGGTGCCATCGTCGCCATCGGTATCACCGCCGACTCGTTCATCGTGTACTTCGAACGCATCCGGGACGAGATCCGCGAGGGCCGCTCGCTGCGCCCGGCGGTCGAGCGGGCCTGGCCGCGTGCCCGGCGCACGATCCTGGTCTCCGACTTCGTGTCGTTCCTCGCCGCCGCCGTCCTGTTCATCGTGACCGTCGGCAAGGTCCAGGGCTTCGCGTTCACGCTCGGCCTGACCACCGTGCTCGACGTGGTCGTCGTCTTCTTCTTCACCAAGCCGCTGATGACGCTGCTCGCCCGCCGCAAGTTCTTCGCGGGCGGCCACAAGTGGTCCGGCCTCGACCCGAAGGGCCTGGGCGCCAAGCCGCCGCTGCGTCGCACCCGCCGTCCCGCCGGCCCTGCCGCCGGCTCTGTCGACCCGAAGGAGGCCTGAGCGATGTCGAAACTCGGCAACCTCGGCGCTCGACTGCACCGCGGCGAGATCTCGTACGACTTCGTCGGCAAGCGCAAGATCTGGTACGGGATCTCCATCCTGATCACCATCACGGCCATCGTCGGTCTGGCGGTGCGCGGCCTGAACATGGGCATCGAGTTCAAGGGCGGCGCCGTCTTCACCACGCCGACCAGCATGAGCACCTCGGTCGGCCAGGCGGAGACGTACGCGAAGGACGCCTCCGGCCATGAGGCGATCGTGCAGAAGCTCGGCAACGGCAGCCTGCGCATCCAGATCGCCGGCATCGACACCGGCCAGTCCGACAAGATCAAGCAGGAGCTGGCCAAGGACCTCAAGCTCGACCCTGAGAAGCTCGCCGCCGACCTGGTCGGCCCGAGCTGGGGCGAGCAGATCGCGAGCAAGGCCTGGCAGGGCCTGGCCATCTTCATGGTGCTCGTCGTGATCTACCTGGCCATCGCCTTCGAGTGGCGCATGGCCGTCGCGGCGCTGGTCGCGCTGATCCACGACATCACGATCACGACCGGTATCTACGCCCTGGTCGGCTTCGAGGTCACGCCCGGTACGGTCATCGGTCTGCTGACCATCCTCGGTTACTCGCTCTACGACACGGTCGTCGTCTTCGACAGCCTCAAGGAGCAGACGAAGGACATCACCAAGCAGACCCGCCTCACCTACAGCGACATCGCCAACCTGTCGATCAACGGCACCCTGGTCCGTTCCATCAACACCACGGTCGTCGCCCTGCTGCCGGTCGCCGGCCTGCTGTTCATCGGCGGCGGCTTCCTCGGCGCGGGCACGCTGAACGACATCTCGCTGTCGCTGTTCGTCGGTCTCGCGGCCGGTGCCTACTCGTCGATCTTCATCGCCACGCCGCTCGTCGCCGACCTCAAGGAGCGCGAGCCGGCGATGAAGGCCCTCACCAAGCGGGTCCTGGCCAAGCGCGCCCAGGCCGCGGCCGAGGAGGACCTCGCCGCGGACCGGGTCGCCGACGACGACCCCGCCCCCGCCGTCGTGGGCCCCCGCAACCAGCCCGCGTCCCGCGGCCGGGGCCGCGGCCGACCCTCGGGGAAGCGCCGATGACCGGCATCCAGGAGCTGCTGCTCAGCCGCATCCGCGACGTCGCCGACTATCCGGAGCCGGGCGTGATGTTCAAGGACATCACGCCGCTGCTGGCGGACCCGGCCGCGTTCACGGCGCTCACCGACGCGCTGGCCGAGATCGCGGCCGACACCGGCGCGACCAAGATCGTCGGTCTGGAGGCCCGCGGCTTCATCCTGGGCGCGCCGGTCGCCGTCCGTGCGGGCCTCGGCTTCATTCCGGTCCGCAAGGCGGGCAAGCTGCCCGGAGCGACCCTGCGCCAGGCCTACGACCTGGAGTACGGCTCGGCCGAGATCGAGGTGCACGCGGAGGATCTCGCCGCCGGGGACCGGGTGCTGATCGTGGACGACGTCCTCGCCACGGGGGGTACGGCCGAGGCCGCGATCCAGCTGATCCAGCGTGCCGGCGCCGACGTCGCCGGGCTGGCGGTGCTGATGGAGCTGGGCTTCCTCGGCGGCCGGGCCCGCCTTCAGCCGGCGCTCGGCGCCGCCCCGCTGGAGGCGCTGCTCCAGGTCTGACGGACCCCGCCCCTGTCGTCGTACGGCCGTCCCGGTATCCCACCGGGGCGGCCGTACGCATGCGGGGGCGGCCCGCGAACGCCACGTGTGGGACACCCTCCGCACGCCCGCCCCACACCCGGAATCCACTTCCTGGAATCCGGCGGTGGCCTCCTGTGTTTCAGAGGTAGACGGTCCTCACTTCCGCCTGAAGGCGATGACCTGCCGCAGGATCGCTACCATGGGGTCTCCGGAGCCTGACCGGGGGACCCGGATCGCGCACGAGGAGTCCTCTTGCCAGACGAGGCCCAGCCACTGACCGCCGCCAAGCCCGAGCCCGCCTCGGCGCCCGCGGCCAAGCCCGCGCCGCATGTGTCCGACGCGAAGAACGACACCCGCGGGCCGATCGAGCACGCCCAGTCCGCGCCCGTCGAGAAGGCTGCCGAGACCTCGCGCCCCAAGCCGTCCCCCACTCTCGACTCCGCCCGAGCGGGGGGACTCCCATCGGCCGAACGCCCGGTCCAGCCACCCGTGGTGCGCCCGCCCACCGTCCAGCCCGGCCGCACCGGCTCCTCCAACCGCGTCCGCGCCCGCCTCGCCCGCCTCGGTGTGCAGCGCGCGAACCCCTACAACCCGGTCCTGGAACCCCTGCTGCGGATAGTCCGCAGCAACGACCCCAAGACCGAGAACTCCACGCTCCGCCAGATCGAGCGCGCCTACCAGGTCGCCGAGCGCTGGCACCGGGGCCAGAAGCGCAAGAGCGGCGACCCGTACATCACGCATCCGCTCGCCGTGACGACCATCCTCGCCGAGCTGGGCATGGACCCGGCCACGCTGATGGCGGGGCTGCTGCACGACACCGTCGAGGACACCGAGTACGGCCTTGAGGACCTGCGGCGCGACTTCGGCGACGTGGTCACCCTCCTCGTCGACGGCGTCACCAAGCTGGACAAGGTCAAGTTCGGCGAGGCCGCGCAGGCCGAGACCGTGCGCAAGATGGTCGTCGCCATGGCCAAGGACCCGCGCGTCCTGGTCATCAAGCTCGCCGACCGCCTGCACAACATGCGCACCATGCGCTACCTCAAGCGCGAGAAGCAGGAGAAGAAGGCGCGCGAGACGCTGGAGATCTACGCGCCGCTCGCCCACCGCCTCGGCATGAACACCATCAAGTGGGAGCTGGAGGACCTCGCGTTCGCGATCCTCTACCCCAAGATGTACGACGAGATCGTACGGCTGGTGGCCGAGCGGGCTCCCAAACGTGACGAGTACCTGGCCATAGTGACCGACGAGGTCCAGGCCGACCTGCGCGCCGCCCGTATCAAGGCGACCGTCACCGGCCGCCCGAAGCACTACTACAGCGTCTACCAGAAGATGATCGTCCGCGGCCGTGACTTCGCGGAGATCTACGACCTGGTGGGCATCCGTGTCCTCGTCGACACGGTCCGCGACTGCTACGCCGCCCTCGGCACCGTGCACGCGCGATGGAACCCGGTCCCCGGCCGGTTCAAGGACTACATCGCGATGCCCAAGTTCAACATGTACCAGTCGCTGCACACGACGGTCATCGGACCCAACGGCAAGCCGGTCGAACTGCAGATCCGCACCTTCGACATGCACCGCCGCGCCGAGTACGGCATCGCCGCGCACTGGAAGTACAAGCAGGAGGCCGTCGCCGGCGCCTCCAAGGTGCGTACGGACGTGCCCAAGGCCTCCGGCAAGGACAAGGACGCCATCAACGACATGGCGTGGCTGCGGCAGCTGCTGGACTGGCAGAAGGAGACCGAGGACCCCGGTGAGTTCCTGGAGTCCCTGCGCTTCGACCTGTCCCGCAACGAGGTCTTCGTCTTCACCCCCAAGGGCGATGTCATCGCCCTGCCCGCGGGCGCCACACCCGTCGACTTCGCGTACGCCGTCCACACCGAGGTCGGCCACCGCACGATAGGAGCGCGGGTCAACGGCAGGCTCGTACCGCTCGAATCCACCCTGGACAACGGCGACTTGGTGGAGGTCTTCACCTCCAAGGCGCCCGGCGCCGGGCCGTCCCGCGACTGGCTGGGCTTCGTCAAGTCGCCGCGGGCGCGCAACAAGATCCGCGCCTGGTTCTCCAAGGAGCGCCGGGACGAGGCGATCGAGCAGGGCAAGGACGCGATCGTCCGGGCGATGCGCAAGCAGAACCTGCCGATCCAGCGGATCCTCACCGGCGACTCCCTCGTCACGCTGGCGCACGAGATGCGGTACTCGGACATCTCCGCGCTGTACGCGGCGATCGGCGAGGGCCATGTCTCCGCGCAGAACATCGTGCAGAAGCTGGTCCAGGCCCTCGGCGGTGAGGAGGCGGCCACCGAGGAGATCGACGAGGCGGTCCCGCCGTCCCGCAGCCGTGGCCGCAAGCGCCGCTCCAGCGCGGACCCGGGTGTCGTGGTCAAGGGCGTCGACGACGTCTGGGTCAAGCTGGCCCGCTGCTGCACGCCCGTGCCCGGCGATCCGATCATCGGCTTCGTCACGCGCGGCAGCGGCGTATCGGTTCACCGCAGCGACTGTGTCAACGTCGAGTCACTGTCCCGCGAACCGGAGCGCATCCTCGACGTCGAGTGGGCGCCGACCCAGTCCTCGGTCTTCCTGGTCGCGATCCAGGTCGAGGCGCTGGACCGCTCCCGTCTGCTCTCGGACGTCACCCGCGTCCTGTCCGACCAGCACGTCAACATCCTCTCCGCGGCCGTCCAGACCTCCCGCGACCGGGTGGCCACCTCCCGGTTCACCTTCGAGATGGGCGACCCGAAGCACCTCGGCCACGTCCTGAAGGCCGTACGGGGCGTGGAGGGCGTCTACGACGTCTACCGCGTGACCTCGGGACGCAGCCGGTCGTAGCCCCACGGACGACGGACATGGGAAAGGGCCCCGTACGCGCGTACGGGGCCCTCTCGCATGCCAGTTGGGGGGAATCAGCCGCCGAACTCCTGCAGGCCCTTCAGGGCCTGGTCCAGGAGCGCCTGACGGCCCTCCAGCTCACGCTCCAGCTTGTCGGCCCTGGCGTTGTTGCCCTGGGCGCGGGCCTGGTCGATCTGTGCCCTCAGCTTGTCCACGGCGGCCTGCAGCTGACCGGTCAGACCCTCGGCACGCGCGCGTGCCTCCGGGTTCGTCCGGCGCCACTCGGCCTCCTCGGCCTCCTGGATCGCCCGCTCGACCGCGTGCATCCGGCCCTCGACCTTCGGACGCGCGTCCCGCGGGACGTGGCCGATGGCCTCCCAGCGCTCGTTGACCGAGCGGAAGGCGGCTCGCGCCGTCTTCAGGTCACCGATCGGCAGGAGCTTCTCGGCCTCCTCGGCCAGCTCCTCCTTCAGCTTCAGGTTCTCCGACTGCTCCGCGTCCCGCTCGGCGAACACCGAGCTGCGGGCGGCGAAGAACACGTCCTGAGCACCGCGGAAGCGGTTCCACAGGTCGTCCTCGTGCTCGCGCTGGGCGCGGCCCGCGGCCTTCCACTGCGCCATCAGCTCGCGGTAACGGGCCGCCGTCGGACCCCAGTCCGTCGAAGCGGACAGCGCCTCGGCCTCGCCGACCAGCCGCTCCTTGATCCGGCGGGCCTCCTCACGCTGCGCGTCCAGCTGCGCGAAGTGCCCCTTGCGCCGCTTGGAGAACGCCGACCGGGCATGCGAGAAGCGGTGCCACAGCTCGTCGTCGGACTTGCGGTCCAGCCGCGGCAGCCCCTTCCAGGTGTCCACCAGCGCCCGCAGCCGCTCACCGGCGGCCCGCCACTGGTCGGACTGCGCCAGCTGCTCCGCCTCGGTGACCAGGTCCTCCTTGGCCTTGCGGGCCTCGTCGGACTGCTTGGCCCGCTGCTGCTTGCGCTCCTCCCGGCGCGCCTCCACGGTCGCGACGAGCTTGTCCAGCCGGCCCCGCAGCGCCTCCAGGTCGCCGACCGCGTGGTGCGCGTCGACCTGCTCGCGCAGGTGGTCGATCGCCGTCTGGGCGTCCTTCGCCGACAGGTCGGTGGTCTGCACTCGCTTCTCGAGGAGGCCGATCTCGACAACCAGGCCCTCGTACTTGCGCTCGAAGTAGGCCAGCGCCTCCTCAGGGGAGCCGGCCGCCCAGGATCCGACGACCTGCTCGCCGTCGGCCGTACGCACGTACACGGTCCCCGTCTCGTCGACGCGGCCCCACGGGTCGCTGCTCACAGCGCCTCCTCCACATGATGCCGGCGGGGGCTTCGGCGCCCCCCGGGCATCGTCCACAGTTTCGTCACGGCCAACATAGGCGACCAGCGGGTTGCCTGTCCGCATCCAGCGCGACCGAAATTCCGCAGTTGGCCGTCTTGGGGTTCAGGACGGTGTCAGGACTTCGTCACCGTCGCCTTGTTGATCACCACGGTCGCGTTCGGCGCGGTGTTCTGCGTGGTCGGGTCGGCCGGCTGGGCGCCGGCGGCGGCGATCTTCTGCAGCACCTTCATGCCCGCGTCCGACACCGTGCCGAACGGGGTGTACTGGGGCGGCAGCGGGCTGTCCTTGTAGACCAGGAAGAACTGGCTGCCGCCGGTGTGCTTCTGACCGGTGTTGGCCATCGCCACCGTGCCCGCCGGGTACGTGTTGGCCTTCAGGCTCTTGTCCTTCAGGTTCTCGTCCGGGAGCGTGTAGCCCGGACCGCCCATCCCGGTGCCCTGCGGGTCACCGCACTGCAGCACGTAGATGCCGGTCGTGGTCAGACGGTGGCACTTCGTGTGGTCGAAGAAGCCCTTGCCCGCCAAGAAGTCGAACGAGTTGACCGTGTGCGGGGCCGCCGCCGTCTTCAGGTCGATGTCGATGTCGCCGCACGTCGTCGCCAGCTTCATCGTGTATTTCGCCGACGTGTCGATCGTCATCGCCGGCTCCTTCTTCCAGCTCAGCTTCTGCGCCGAGCCGGCCGCCGGCTTCGCGCACGGGTCCGGAGCCTTGCTGGTCGGCGCGGCGCTGGGCGTGACGTCCGCGGCGGTGTTGGTCTTCTTGTCGTCGCCCTTCAGCACACCGGTCGTGTAGAGCGCGACACTGCCGATCACGATCACGCCCAGTACCGACGCGATCACGGAGTTGCGCACGCGGGCCTTGCGCCGCGCACTGGTGCGCCGCTGCTGCTGCCGCAAGAACTTCTCCCGGGCGAGCTGACGCCGCCGCTGCTCCTGGCTGACCACCGGGTTTTCTCCTCATGCGTGTCGTGTGTCGACCGGTACGCGTGCGTGCTCGTGAGCCGACCGCTGCGTGTAGCCCCGTACCGTATATGGGTTCGCTGAGGAAACGGCAGCGCCGGTAGGCTCTGACTGCGGCTGAGGCCGTCTGCAAGCCGTCCGCAAGCCGAAGCAATCGACACAACGAAGGACGATCGTGCTCATTGCCGGGTTCCCCGCCGGGGCCTGGGGGACGAACTGTTATCTCGTCGCCCCCGCCGCCGGTGAGGAGTGCGTGATCATCGACCCCGGCCACCAGGCCGCCGAAGGCGTCGAGGAAGCACTCAAGAAACATCGGCTCAAGCCCGTCGCCGTCGTCCTCACCCACGGCCACATCGACCACGTGGCCTCGGTCGTCCCGGTCTGCGGCGCGCACGACGTACCGGCCTGGATCCACCCCGAGGACCGCTACATGATGAGCGACCCCGAGAAGGCGATCGGCCGGTCCATCGGCATGCCGCTGATGGGCGAGCTGACCGTGGGGGAGCCGGACGACGTCCGGGAGCTGGCCGACGGCACGGGGCTGGAGCTGGCCGGTATGGAGTTCTCCGTCGCGCACGCGCCGGGCCATACCAAGGGGTCGGTGACCTTCAAGATGCCCGAGACCGCCGACATCCCGTCGGTGTTCTTCTCCGGGGATCTGCTGTTCGCCGGCTCCATCGGACGCACCGACCTGCCGGGCGGATCCATGGAGGACATGCTCGAGTCGCTGGCCCGCGTGTGCCTGCCGCTCGACGACTCCACCGTGGTCCTGTCCGGCCATGGCCCCCAGACGACCATCGGCCAGGAGCGCGCCACCAACCCCTATCTGCGGCAGGTGGCGGCCGGCCTGGGAGCGGACGCCGACGCTCCCCGACGAGGAATGTGACGAGAATTTTCGTGAGCACTTTCAAGGCCCCCAAGGGCACGTACGATCTGCTGCCGCCGGACAGCGCCAAGTTCCTGGCCGTCCGCGAGGCGATCGCCGCGCCGCTCAGGAACTCCGGCTACGGATACATCGAGACCCCGGGCTTCGAGAACGTCGAACTGTTCGCGCGCGGCGTCGGTGAGTCCACCGACATCGTGACGAAGGAGATGTACGTCTTCGAGACGAAGGGCGGCGACAGGCTGGCCCTGCGCCCGGAGACGACCGCCCCCGTGCTGCGCGCGGTCCTGGAGGCCAACCTGCACAAGACGGGCAACCTCCCGGTGAAGGTCTGGTACTCGGGCTCGCAGTACCGCTACGAGCGCCCGCAGAAGGGCCGTTACCGGCACTTCTCCCAGGTCGGCGCCGAGGCGATCGGCGCGGAGGACCCGGCGCTGGACGCCGAGCTGATCATCCTGGCCGACCAGGCGTACCGCTCGCTGGGCCTGCGCAACTTCCGCATCCTGCTGAACAGCCTCGGCGACAAGGAGTGCCGTCCGGTGTACCGGGCAGCGCTGCAGGACTTCCTGCGCGGCCTGGACCTGGACGAGGACACCCGCCGCCGCGTCGACATCAACCCGCTCCGGGTCCTCGACGACAAGCGCGAGTCGGTCCAGAAGCAGCTCACGGGCGCCCCGCTGCTGCGCGACTACCTGTGCGACGCCTGCAAGGCGTACCACGAGGAGGTCCGCGAGCTGATCACGGCGGCGGGCGTGTCCTTCGAGAACGACCCGAAGCTGGTGCGCGGCCTGGACTACTACACCCGCACCACCTTCGAGTTCGTGCACGACGGTTTGGGCTCCCAGTCCGCGGTGGGCGGCGGCGGCCGCTACGACGGCCTGTCCGAGATGATCGGCGGCCCCGCGCTGCCGTCCGTCGGCTGGGCCCTCGGCGTCGACCGCACGGTCCTCGCCCTGGAGGCCGAGGGCGTGGAACTCGACATTCCGTCCATCACGTCGGTCTTCGCGGTCCCGCTCGGCGAGGAGGCCCGCCGGGTGCTGTTCGCGAAGATCACCGAGCTGCGCAAGGTCGGCATCTCGGCGGACTTCTCGTACGGCGGCAAGGGTTTGAAGGGGGCCATGAAGAACGCCAACCGCTCCGGCGCCCGTTACGCGATCGTCGCAGGCGAGCGCGACCTCGCCGACGGCATCGTCCAGCTCAAGGACATGGAGTCCGGTGAGCAGACGGCGATCGGCGTGAACGAGATCGTGGCGGAACTGGAATCCCGGCTCGGCTAACGACGAGAAGGGCGCCGGACTTGTCCGGCGCCCTTCCCAGTGGTCGAGGAGCCCGTGGCGCATCGCGCCGGTGACGGCGGCTGTCCGGTCGTCGACGCCGAGCCTGCCGAAGATCCGCAGCAGATGGGTCTTGACCGTCGCCCCCCGATGCCGCATTGACATGCGGCTACCGCCGCGTGGGCCGTCGGCCGATCTCCGCGTTCGTGCAGCCCTCGGTCACCAGCCGCAGGACGGCCGTCTGCCCCGACAGCCGCCACCGACGGGGCCGGCTCGGTCTCGCCGCGCGCGGCCGACAGCCGCGCCACCTCATGCCGGCCGGCGTCCAACTCGGCGCGTTCCATGCCCTGCTCGATGATCCGGATGATCCAGGCGCCGACCGCCCCGGAGAACGCCGGGCAGACCACGGCGAACTGCGCGTCGGCGAACAGGTCCTCGGCGCCCGGCCGTCACAGCAGCGGCCGGCCCGCGACCGGCGCCAGGTTGATCACCGTGACCGTCACCAGTGCGCAGCGCATGCGCAGGGTCATGAAGCACTGGGGGACCAGCGCGAACGCGACCAGCCCGTTCTCGCCTGCTCCGCGCGGAGGACGAGGACGAGGACGAGGGCCAGGATGGCCACCTATACGGCGGCGAAGTAGACCTCCCAGAGCCGGGGCGTGCGGTCCCAGGCGTTGATGTCCCGGGCGCGGTCACCCCCCTCACCCGTCGCGCCGGTTCTTCCACCGGAAGGTGAGCAAGCACAGCACCAGTCCTCCGACGCACCACGCACCCAGCACCATGGCGATCCGCCCGAACTCCCATGCGTGCGCCTGCTCCAGCACCTTCGCCGAGTCGGGCAGGAACACGCCCCGCAGCCCCTGGCACATCCACTTGAGCGGGAACCGGGCGCCGATGTCGAGCATCCAGCCGGGGATGGTGTCGACGGCGATGTAGACCCCGGAGATGAACTGGAGGACCAGGAAGGGCAGGACGACGACCGAGCTGGCACTCTTCGCCGACCTGGGTACCGAGCCGATGGCGATGCCGAGCAGCGCGCACGCGGTCAGCCCGAGCACGAAGATCCACACGAGGTCGAACCAGCGGCTGGGGTCGGACGGCAGGTGGACGCCGTAGCACGCCGTGCCGACGGCGAGCAGGATCGCGGTCTCCAGGACCCCGGTGAACAGAACCAGCCAGATCTTGCCGAGGAAATAGGCCGCCGGTGGCATCGGCGTGCCCCGCAGCCGGCGCAGCACCTTCTCGTCCCGCTCGACGGCGATGGAGATGCCGAGCGACTGGAAGCTCGTCGACATGATCCCGGAAGCCGTCATCGCGGGCACGTACAGCTGGGAGGCGGTGATCCCGGCGCCCTGGACGTGGTCGCGGAAGATCGACGCGAACAGGAACAGGAACACCACCGGGAAGGCGAAGGTGAAGACCACCTGCTCGCGCTGGCGGAAGAACTGCCTGATCTCCAGTGCGCCCCGTCGCAGCCCGAGCGTCCAGGCGCCGGGCAGGGAGCCGGCGGTCTCGCGGGCGTCGGCCCGTACGGCGGTCGTGGTCATCGTGCGGCCTCCTGGCCGGTCAGCCGGAGGTAGACGTCCTCCAGGGTGGGGCGGGTCACGGTCAGTCCGGGTATCTCGCCGTCGAAGCGGCGCATCAGCTCGGCGACGGTCCCGGTCGGCGTGGCGGTGTGCTCCGCGCGCGGGGAGCCGTCGGCCTCCGCCCAGCTGACGGTGACCTCGCCGCCGTAGTGCCGGCGCAGCTCGTCGGGCGTGCCCTCGGCGACGACCCGGCCCTTCGCGACGACCGCGAGCCGGTCCGCGAGGGTCTCGGCCTCCTCCAGGTAGTGCGTGGTGAGCAGGATCGTCGTGCCCTCGCCGGCGAGCAGCCGGATCAGGTCCCAGAACTGGCGCCGGGCGGCCGGGTCGAAACCGGTGGTCGGCTCGTCCAGGAGCAGCAGCTCGGGGCCGCCGATCACGCCGAGCGCCACGTCGAGGCGGCGCCGCTGGCCGCCGGAGAGGGCCTTGATCCGGCTGTTCCTCTTCGCTTCGAGGCCGACCAGGCGGATGACCTCCTCCGCATCGCGCGGGCGCGGGTAGTAGTGGGCGAAGTGCCGCACTGTCTCGCGCACCGTCAACTCCGCGGGTGCCGATTCGTCCTGCCAGACGATTCCGACGCGGGACCTCCACGCGCGCGTGCCCGTCGCCGGGTCCGCACCGAGGACCGAGACTTCGCCGGAGTCGCGTGACCGGTTGCCCTGAAGGATCTCCACCGTGGTGCTCTTGCCGGCGCCGTTCGGTCCGAGCAGGCCGAACACCTCACCGCGCCGGATGCCGAGGTCGAGCCCGTCCACCGCGGTCACGCCCCCGTACCGCTTGCGCAGCCCCCGGACGTCCACCGCGAGTTCGTTCGCGTGTGCTGTCATGCCCTTGAGCATCGGCCGGAAGCGAACGATCCGTGCCGACCGTGCGTACCTCCTTATGTCCATCGAACGGTGGACACACATGTGCGTGCGGCACAATGAGCCGTGCCCGAAGATGGTCCAACTCTCAAGTGACGGAATCGGCGAGATGAGCAAGACGACAGTCAACGACGTCTCCACGGAGTCGGGTCCCGAGCGTGCCGCCGACACCCCGCGCACGGCCGGTGGCAGCCGTGCCTTCGCCCTGCTGCTGGTGATCACCGGCGCGGCCGGGCTGCTGGCCGCCTGGGTCATCACGATCGACAAGTTCAAGATCCTTGAGGCGAAGGCCGCAGGGAAGACGTTCACTCCCGGCTGCAGCGTCAACCCGATCGTGTCCTGTGGCAGCGTCATGGAGAGCAAGCAGGCGGCCGTCTTCGGCTTCCCGAACCCCATGCTCGGCCTGGTCTGCTACGGCATCGTCATCTGCGTCGGCATGAGCCTGCTGACCCGCGCCCGCTTCCCGCGCTGGTACTGGCTGACCTTCAACGTCGGCACGCTCTTCGGTGTCTGCTTCGTCACCTGGCTGCAGTTCGAGTCCCTGTACCGGATCAACGCGCTGTGCCTGTGGTGCTCGCTGGCCTGGGTCGCCACGCTCACCATGTTCTGGTACGTGACCTCGTTCAACGTCCGCAACGGCTTCCTGCCCTCGCCGGGCTGGCTGAAGCGGTTCCTCGGCGAGTTCACCTGGGTCATCCCGGTCACCCACTGCGGTGTCATCGCCATGCTGATCCTGACCCGCTGGGGCAGCCAGCTCTGGGCCTGAGCCCGGCCCCGCCGCGTTGTCAGTGCGGTGATTTAGGGTTTTGGACGTGGAACCCGACCTCTTCACCGCCGCAGCAGAAGAACGCCAGGAGAAGGACCCGGCGGCCAGCCCCCTGGCGGTGCGGATGCGCCCGCGCACCCTCGACGAGGTGGTGGGCCAGCAGCATCTACTGAAGCCCGGATCCCCGCTGCGCCGGCTGGTCGGCGAGGGCTCCGCAGGCCCCGCCGGACCGTCCTCGGTCATCCTCTGGGGCCCGCCCGGCACCGGCAAGACCACCCTCGCGTACGTGGTCTCCAAGGCGACGAACAAACGGTTCGTGGAGCTGTCCGCGATCACCGCGGGCGTCAAGGAGGTCCGCGCGGTCATCGACGGCGCCCGCCGCGCCACCGGCGGCTTCGGCAAGGAGACCGTCCTCTTCCTGGACGAGATCCACCGCTTCAGCAAGGCCCAGCAGGACTCCCTGCTCCCAGCGGTCGAGAACCGCTGGGTGACCCTGATCGCGGCCACCACCGAGAACCCCTACTTCTCGGTGATCTCGCCCCTGCTGTCCCGCTCACTCCTGCTGACGCTGGAACCGCTCACCGACGACGACATCCGCGGCCTGCTGGGGCGCGCCCTGACCGACGAGCGCGGCCTGAAGGACGCCGTCGGCCTCCCGGAGGACACCGAGGAGCACCTGCTGCGCATCGCCGGCGGCGACGCCCGCCGGGCCCTGACCGCCCTGGAGGCCGCCGCGGGAGCCGCCCTCGACCAGGACGAGAGCGAGATCAGCCTGCAAACGCTGGAGCAGACGGTCGACCGCGCCGCGGTGAAGTACGACCGCGACGGCGACCAGCACTACGACGTCGCCAGCGCCCTCATCAAGTCCATCAGGGGCTCCGACGTCGACGCGGCCCTGCACTACCTCGCCCGCATGATCGAGGCCGGCGAGGACCCCCGCTTCATCGCCCGCCGCCTGATGATCTCCGCCAGCGAGGACATCGGACTGGCCGATCCCAGCGCCCTGCCCATCGCGGTCGCCGCCGCCCAGGCCGTCGCGATGATCGGCTTCCCCGAGGCCGCCCTCACCCTCAGCCACGCCACCATCGCCCTGGCCCTCGCCCCCAAGTCCAACTCCGCGACCACCGCGATCGGCGCCGCCATGGAGGACGTACGCAAGGGCCTGGCCGGCCCGGTCCCCCCGCATCTGCGCGACGGGCACTACAAGGGTGCGGCCAAGCTCGGCCACGCCCAGGGGTATGTGTATCCGCACGACCTGCCCGAGGGCATCGCCCAGCAGCAGTACGCCCCGGACGCCCTGAAGGACCGCGAGTACTACACCCCGACCCGGCACGGCACCGAGGCGCGGTACGCGGACGCGGTGGAGTGGACCAGGAAGCACCTCGGTCGCAGACGGTCCTGAGCGCCCTGTAGACTGCCCGGAAGTGCTGAGTCTCGCGCCGTCAGAGCGGGACACCCAGCCGGAACCCCACGGCCGCAAGGACGCGAGGTTCCAGGAGCGTCGCGCACCGTCGAACGGTGTCGCGGGCAGCCCACCACCACCCGGAGTTCCGGGACGGTCGGTGGGCCACTCGCGTGCTGCACGTTGTGCCCAGACCAGGGGAGCGGCTGCCCGGCAGGTCCGAAGCGGACCCGGCGGGTTTCCCCGGCTGCGGAGGCGACCTCCCTTAACTCTGACAAGCCGGAAACTACGAAAGAGATAAGAGACAGTGGCGAACCAGTCCCGCCCCAAGGTCAAGAAGTCGCGTGCCCTCGGCATCGCGCTGACCCCGAAGGCCGTCAAGTACTTCGAGGCCCGCCCCTACCCGCCGGGTGAGCACGGCCGCGGCCGCAAGCAGAACTCGGACTACAAGGTCCGTCTGCTGGAGAAGCAGCGTCTGCGCGCGCAGTACGACGTGTCCGAGCGTCAGCTCGTCCGCGCCTACGAGCGTGCCTCCAAGGTTCAGGGCAAGACCGGTGAGGCCCTGATCATCGAGCTCGAGCGCCGTCTCGACGCCCTGGTCCTGCGTTCGGGCATCGCCCGCACCATCTACCAGGCCCGTCAGATGGTCGTCCACGGCCACATCCAGGTCAACGGCCAGAAGGTCGACAAGCCGTCCTTCCGCGTCCGCCCGGACGACGTCGTGCAGGTCCGCGACCGCTCCAAGGAGAAGACGCTCTTCACGATCGCCCGCGAGGGTGGCTTCGCCCCCGAGGGTGAGACCCCGCGCTATCTGCAGGTGAACCTCAAGGCCCTGGCGTTCCGCCTGGACCGCGAGCCGAACCGCAAGGAGATCCCGGTGATCTGCGACGAGCAGCTCGTCGTCGAGTACTACGCCCGCTGATCCCAGCCCCGGCGCAGCACTTCAGCCCGCCGTCTCCCCGCCCTTCCGGGCGGGCGAGGCGGCGGGTTCGCGTTTTCCGACGTCCCCCCGCGCACCGGCGTCCGCGCCCCGGTCGTCACCCGCACCCCGGTCGGCCTCTGGGCCCCGGCCGCTGTCCGCTCCGGGGTCGCCGTCCGCGCCTCTGCCGCCCTCCGAGCCCGGGGAGCTGTCGCCCTCCGTACCGCTACCACCCTCCGCACCTCTGTCAGCCTCCCTACCTCCACCGGCCTCCCCGCGCGCACCGCCTTCCCCGCTCCCGTCGGCCTCCCCGCGCCCGCCAGCTTCGCCACCCCCTCCCGGCGCCGCCCCGCGCTGCGCCGGCAGCCCGTCCAGCAGAGGTGCTCCACCCTGCGGACGTTCTCCATCCTGCGGACCTTCTCCACCCTGGGCACGTACGCCGCCCTCCGGCCGTACCCCACCCCGCCCCCGTACCTCGCCGCCGAACCCCAGCGCCCGCGCTACCGCCGCCGCGCGTCCCAGCCGGGCCCCCTCCCGTACGCACTCCTCGTACCCCGCGTCCCCCAGCACCTGCCGTGCCATCGCCTCGCAGCGCTCGTGCGGAGCGTTGTAGTACGCCGAGCCGAACAGCGGGAGCCCCACCGACGGCCACATCCGGCCCGCCGCGCCCTGGAGCAGCGCGGCCTCGGCCGGCTCGCCCTGGGCCGCCGTCACCAGCGCCAGCAGCTCCAGCACCAGCACCGAGCCGAGCAGGTCGTGGAAGGCGTGAGCGTTGCGCAGGCACTCGGCGAGCAGCTCGCGCGCCCGCTCCAGGGCGCCGTCCAGCCAGGCCGCGTACGCCAGCACGTACAGCGCGTACGAACGGGCCCAGCGCTCCCCGTGGTCCTCGCACACCCGGCGCACGTCCTCGCACAACCGCACCGCGTCCGGCAGGTCCCCCTGGAAGGCCCGCGTCATCGCCAGCTCCACCTGGCCCATCAGCACGTTGCTGTTGAGTTCGCCGATCTCCTGATAGCGCTCCAGCGCCGACCGCAGCAGCGTTTCTGCAAGGGCCATGTCATCGGTGACCAGGGCCAGACAGCCGGTGCGGTGCTCGGCGTACGCCACCGCCGTCGGATCCGCGGCCCGCTCTGCCTGCTCCCGGCACTCCCGCAGCGCCGCCAGCGCCGGCACGGTGTCGCCCTGGAGGATCGCCACATAACCGAGCACCCACAGCACCTTCAGCCGCGACTGCTCGTACCCCGACTCCAGCTCGACGCTGCGCGCCAGCCAGCGCCGGCCCTCGGCGAGCCGACCGCAGCCGACCCAGCAGAACCACAGCGACCCCGCGAGGTACTGCCCGAGGTGGGCCTCGTCCGGCTCGGTCAGGCAGAACTCCAGGGCCGCCCGCAGATTCGGCAGCTCCGCCTCGACCCGGGCGGCGACCTCGCCCTGCCGGGGCGAGAACCACTCCAGCTCGCACCAGGTCGCCAGGCCCAGGTACCAGTCCCGGTGCCGCCGGCGCAGCCGGCCCGCGTCCCCCATCCCCTCCAGCCAGTCGGCGCCGTAGGCCCGGACGGTGTCCAGCATCCGGTAGCGGGGACCGGCCGGGGTCTCCTCACGGGTGAGGACCGACTGGGCCAGCAGCTCCGAGAGCACGTCGAGGACGTCCTCGGCGGGCAGCGCATCCCCGCTGCACACGTACTCGGCCGCCTCCAGGTCGAAGGTCTGCGCGAACACCGACAGCCGCGCCCACAGCAGCCGCTCGGCCGGCGTGCACAGCTCATGGCTCCAGCCGATCGCCGTGCGCAGCGTCTGATGGCGGCACGGGGGCTCGCCGGGGACGGGGCGCGGCACACCGCCTCGGCCGCCGCTCGCGCTCAGCAGCCGGAACCGGTCGTCCAGCCGCTCCAGCAGCTGTGCCGGGGACAGCGCCCGCAGCCGCCCGGCCGCAAGCTCCAGCGCCAGCGGGATCCCTTCGAGGCGCCTGCACAGCTCGCGCACCTCGGGGCCGTCGGGCACCCTCAGCCCCTGCTCCCGGGCCCGGTCGGTGAACAGCTCCACCGCCTCGCTCTCGCCGAGCGGCGCCAGCGGTAACAGCCGCTCGCCGGCCAGGCCCAGCGGACGCCGCCCCACGGCCAGCACCCGCAGCTCGGGCAGCTTCCGCAGCAGCTCCGCCGCCAGCTCGGCACAGGCGTCCACGAGATGCTCGAACCCGTCCAGCACCAACAGGGCCGGACGGCCGGCGAGATGCTCCAGCAGCGTCTCCCGCGGCAGCCGCGCGGTGTGGTCGGTCAGCCCCAGCGCCTCCGCCACCGCGTACTCCACGAACTGCGGATCGCGCACCGGCGCCAGCTCCACCCGCCCGACGGCGGACTCCCAGCCGGCGGCGACCCGCGCGGCCAGCCGGGACTTGCCGACGCCCCCGACCCCGGTCACGGTCACCAGCCGCGCCCGGCCGAGCGCGGCCGTCAGCTCGGCCAGCTCGGCCGAGCGCCCGACGAACGTGGTCAGTTCCAGGGGCGGATCGCCGTCACTGAACGGATCTGGGCGCTGAGGACCTCGCATGGGACACGGAGCGTACTGAAGTGTGTTCAATGCGTACAATCGCTTCTCGCAACTCCGCCCCGGCGGCCCGGCTAATCCGGTACGGAGCCCCGGCCCCGGCGCGATAGGCTCGGACACGACTTTTTCGATGGTGAGGCACGTTTCAGGGAGCGGGTGCGCACAGTGTCCGGTGGAGAGGTGGCCGGGATCCTGGTGGCCGTGTTCTGGGCGATCCTGGTCTCCTTCCTCGCGGTGGCTCTCGCGAGGGTGGCCCAGACGCTCAAGGCGACCACCAAGCTGGTGGCGGACGTGACCGATCAGGCGGTCCCGCTGCTCGCCGACGCCTCCGCCGCGGTGCGTTCCGCGCAGACCCAGATCGACCGCGTCGACGCGATCGCCTCCGACGTCCAAGAGGTGACGTCGAACGCCTCCGCGCTGTCGACCACCGTCGCCTCCACCTTCGGCGGCCCGCTGGTCAAGGTCGCGGCCTTCGGCTACGGCGTCCGCCGGGCGCTGGGCGGCCGCAAGGAGGACGTGCCCGCGAAGGCGCCCCGGCGTACCGTGATCGTGGGCCGCACGGTCCCTGCCGCACGACGCAAGCGGAAGTAAGGACTGAGACCGAGCGATGTTCCGTCGTACGTTCTGGTTCACCACAGGTGTCGCCGCCGGTGTGTGGGCCACCACCAAGGTCAACCGCAAGCTGAAGCAGCTGACCCCGGAGAGCCTCGCCGCGACCGCGGCGAACAAGGCGCTCGAGACCGGTCAGCGGCTGAAGGACCGCGCGATGGGCTTCGCGCTCGACGTCCGCGACAACATGGCGGTGCGGGAGGCCGAGCTGGAGGACGCCCTCGGGATCCACGAGAACCCCGAACTCCCCGCGCCCCGGCGGTACACCGCCATCGAGAGCAACCACAGCGACAACCGCAGCACACCGAAGTACGTCGAAGCCCCGACGTACTCGTACAACCGGAATGAGGACCACTGATGGAGTCGGCCGAGATTCGCCGCCGCTGGCTGAGCTTCTTCGAGGAGCGCGGGCACACCGTCGTCCCTTCGGCGTCGCTCATCGCGGACGACCCGACTCTGCTCCTCGTCCCCGCCGGCATGGTGCCCTTCAAGCCCTACTTCCTGGGCGAGGTCAAGCCGCCGTTCCCGCGCGCCACCAGCGTCCAGAAGTGCGTGCGCACGCCCGACATCGAAGAGGTCGGCAAGACCACCCGCCACGGCACGTTCTTCCAGATGTGCGGCAACTTCTCCTTCGGCGACTACTTCAAGGAAGGCGCCATCAAGTACGCCTGGGAGCTGCTCACCAGCCCCCAGGACAAGGGCGGTTACGGCCTTGAGCCGGAGAAGCTCTGGATCACCGTCTACAAGGACGACGACGAGGCCGAGCGCATCTGGCACGAGGTCGTCGGCGTGCCGAAGGAGCGCATCCAGCGCCTCGGCATGAAGGACAACTACTGGTCCATGGGCGTCCCCGGCCCCTGCGGCCCCTGCTCCGAGATCAACTACGACCGCGGCCCCGAGTTCGGCGTCGAGGGCGGCCCCGCCGTCAACGACGAGCGGTACGTGGAGATCTGGAACCTCGTCTTCATGCAGTACGAGCGCGGCGAGGGCATCGGCAAGGACAACTTCGAGATCCTCGGGGACCTGCCGAGCAAGAACATCGACACGGGCCTCGGCCTGGAGCGCCTCGCCATGATTCTGCAGGGCGTGCAGAACATGTACGAGATCGACACCTCCATGGCCGTCATCGACAAGGCCACCGAGCTGACCGGCGTCCGCTACGGCGACGCCCACGGCTCGGACGTGTCCCTGCGCGTGGTCACCGACCACATGCGCACCGCCACGATGCTCATCGGCGACGGCGTCACCCCCGGCAACGAGGGCCGCGGCTACGTCCTGCGCCGCATCATGCGCCGCGCCATCCGCAACATGCGCCTGCTCGGCGCCACCGGCCCGGTCGTCCAGGATCTGATCGACGTCGTCATCGGCATGATGGGCCAGCAGTACCCCGAGCTGATCACCGACCGCGAGCGCATCGAGAAGGTCGCCCTCGCCGAGGAGAACGCCTTCCTCAAGACGCTGAAGGCCGGCACCAACATCCTCGACACCGCCGTCACCGAGACCAAGCAGTCCGGCGGCACCGTCCTGGCCGGCGACAAGGCCTTCCTGCTCCACGACACCTGGGGCTTCCCGATCGACCTCACCCTGGAGATGGCCGCCGAGCAGGGCCTCTCCGTGGACGAGGACGGTTTCCGCCGCCTGATGAAGGAGCAGCGGGAGCGCGCCAAGGCCGACGCCCAGGCCAAGAAGACCGGCCACGCCGACATGGGCGCCTACCGGGAGATCGCCGACACCGCCGGCGAGACCGACTTCTTCGGCTACGGCGACACCGAGGGCGAGACCACCATCGTCGGCATCCTGGTCGACGGCGTCTCCTCGCCGGCCGCCACCGAGGGCGACGAGGTCGAGATCGTCCTCGACCGCACCCCGTTCTACGCCGAGGGCGGCGGCCAGATCGGCGACACCGGCCGGATCAAGGTCGACTCCGGTGCCGTCATCGAGGTCCGCGACTGCCAGAAGCCGGTCCCGGGCGTCTACGTCCACAAGGGCGTCGTCCAGGTCGGCGAGGTGACGGTCGGCGCCAAGGCCCACGCCGCCATCGACGCCCGCCGCCGCAAGGCCATCGCCCGCGCCCACTCGGCCACCCACCTCACCCACCAGGCCCTGCGCGACGCCCTCGGCCCGACGGCCGCCCAGGCCGGTTCCGAGAACCAGCCCGGCCGCTTCCGCTTCGACTTCGGCTCCCCGTCCGCCGTCCCGACGGCCGTGATGACCGATGTCGAGCAGAAGATCAACGAGGTGCTCGCCCGCGACCTCGACGTGCACGCCGAGATCATGGGTATCGACGAGGCCAAGAAGCAGGGCGCCATCGCCGAGTTCGGCGAGAAGTACGGCGAGCGGGTCCGCGTCGTGACCATCGGCGACTTCTCCAAGGAGCTGTGCGGCGGTACGCACGTGCACAACACCGCCCAGCTGGGCCTGGTGAAGCTGCTCGGCGAGTCGTCGATCGGCTCGGGTGTCCGTCGTATCGAGGCCCTCGTCGGTGTCGACGCCTACAACTTCCTCGCCCGCGAGCACACGGTCGTCGCCCAGCTCCAGGAGCTGATCAAGGGCCGTCCGGAGGAGCTGCCGGAGAAGGTCTCCGCCATGCTCGGCAAGCTGAAGGACGCCGAGAAGGAGATCGAGAAGTTCCGCGCCGAGAAGGTGCTGCAGGCCGCCGCCGGTCTCGCCGAGTCCGCCAAGGACGTCCGCGGCGTGGCCGTCGTCACCGGTCAGGTGCCGGACGGTACGACCCCCGATGACCTGCGCAAGCTGGTCCTCGACGTGCGGGGTCGCATCCAGGGCGGTCGGGCCGCGGTTGTGGCGCTTTTCACGGTCAACAACGGCAAGCCGCTGACGGTCATCGCCACCAACGAGGCCGCTCGTGAGCGCGGGCTCAAGGCCGGTGACCTGGTCCGCACCGCCGCCAAGACCCTCGGCGGCGGCGGTGGCGGCAAGCCGGACGTGGCCCAGGGCGGCGGTCAGAACCCGGCCGCCGTCGGCGAGGCCGTCGAGGCCGTCGAGCGTCTCGTCGCCGACACCGCCAAGTGACAGCCCAGTAAGGAAACGGTCGGAAATGCGCAGAGGACGTCGCCTTTCGATCGACGTCGGGGATGCCCGGATCGGGGTCGCCTCGTGCGACCCCGATGGGATCCTCGCCACACCGGTGGAGACCGTCCCCGGCCGGGACATCCCCGCCGCCCACCGTCGGTTGCGTCAGCTGGTGGAGGAGTACGAACCGATCGAGGTCGTCGTCGGACTCCCTCGCTCCCTCAAGGGGGGCGAGGGCCCGGCCGCCGTCAAGGTCCGCGCCTTCGCCCAGGAACTGGCCAAGGGCATCAAGCCGGTTCCGGTGCGCCTGGTGGACGAGCGGATGACGACCGTGACGGCCAGTCAGGGACTGCGCGCTTCGGGCGTGAAGTCGAAGAAGGGCCGCGCCGTCATCGACCAGGCAGCCGCTGTGATCATCCTCCAGCAGGCCCTCGAATCCGAACGGGTGTCAGGTAAAGCACCCGGCGAGGGCGTCGAAGTGGTCATCTGATCGCGATACGGTAACGTTCCGCGCGATGCGCCGGTGTTCGAACAGCCGCCGCACAGCAAGAGGCGGAACGGAAGCGGGCCCACCGGCCGGCAACCGGTCGGCCTCGCGGCTCTAGGGGATCGATGACTGAGTATGGCCGGGGCCCACACCCCGAACCGTGGCATCCGGAGGACCCGTTGTACGGGGACGGCGGATGGGGAGGACAGCAGACCCACGGCGGTCAGCAGTCCCCTTACGGCGGCCAGCCGCAGCACTATCCGCAGCAGCCGCAGTACGGTGACTGGAGCCAGGAGCACCAGCCCGGGTACGGCCAGGAGCAGTACCGGTACTACAACGAACAGGACCATCAGCAGTACGCCGGCCAGCCCCAGCCGCAGCAGCAGCCCCAGCCTCAGCAGCAGTACGAGCACCCCGGCGCCTGGGACGCGGCCGGTCCGCGCGGCCAGGTGCCGTACGCCCCCGACCCCGGGGACCCGTACGGCCAGCAGCCCGCCTCCTATGGCGGGGAACAGCCCGACTTCTACGGCACCGAGGACGCCTACCCGCCGCCGCAGCCCCCCGGCCGCAGGCGTCCCGAAGCGGAACCGGAACCGGAGACCGCGCCCGAGGAGGAGGAGCAGCACCCCTTCTTCACGGGAGCCGATGACGATGACGACGAGGAGCACGAGCTTCTCAGCCGCCGTGACCGGCGCGGCAAGGGCAAGCCCACGAAGAAGGGCAAGAAACGGCGCAACGGCTGCGCCTGCATGGTCGTCGTCCTGGTCTTCGGCGGCGGCCTCGCCGGAGCCGGGTACTTCGGCTACAAGTTCTACCAAAATCGTTTCGCCCCGGCCCCGGACTACGCGGGCACCGGCACCAGCGAGACGGTGACGGTCGAGATCCCCAAGGGCGCGGGCGGCTGGGACATCGGCCGCCGACTGAAGGAGGCCGGTGTCGTCAAGAGCGCCGACGCCTTCGTGCACGCCCAGAACGACATCCAGGGTGGCAACAGCATCCAGGCCGGTGCTTACCTCCTGAGGAAACAGATGTCCGCCGCCAGTGCGGTGAAAATGATGTTGGACCCGAAGAGCCAGAACAATGTCGTGGTGACTCCGGGTGAGCGTAATGCGGGCGTCTACGAGGCGATCGACAAGAAACTCGAACTCGCCGAAGGATCCACCCAAAAGGTGGTCCAGAAGGAGTACAAGAACCTCGGTCTGCCGGCCTGGGTGCAGAACAACGGCGAGGTCAAGGACCCGCTGGAGGGCTTCCTCTTCCCGGGCACCTATCCGGCCGCCAAGGGCATGAAGCCGGACAGCATCCTGAAGCAGATGGTCGCGCAGGCCACGTCCAAGTACGACGCGTACGGCCTCACGGCCAAGGCCCGGGCGCTGGGTCTGAACAACGCGTTCGAGCTGGTCACCGTCGCGAGCCTGGTGCAGGCCGAGGGCAAGACGCACGACGACTTCCGCAAGATGGCGGAGGTGGTCTACAACCGGCTCAAGCCCACCAACACCGAGACCAACCAGTTCCTGCAGTTCGACTCGACCTACAACTACGTCAAGGGCACGAGCAACATCCATATCTCCGTCAAGGAGATCAACGGCAACCACAGCCCGTACAACACCTACACCCACAAGGGACTTCCGCCCGGTCCGATCGGCAACCCCGGCGAGGACGCGCTCATGGCGGCTCTGAATCCGACGCACGACGGCTGGATCTATTTCGTGGCGACCGACGGCCAGAACAACACCGAATTCGCCAAGACCTACGCGGAATTCAAGCAACTCAAGGAAAAGTTCGATGCCAGCTCGGGCAACTGACGCCCGCCGGGCCGCCGTGCTCGGTCAGCCCATCGCCCACTCCCTCTCCCCGGTGCTGCACCGGGCCGCGTACGACGAACTCGGGCTCACCGAGTGGTCGTACGACCGCTTCGAGGTGGACGAGGCCGGTCTGCCCGGCTTCCTGGAGAAGCTCGGTCCGCAGTGGGCGGGGCTGTCGCTGACCATGCCGTTGAAGCGGGCGGTCATCCCGCTACTGGACGACATCAGCGAGACGGCCGCCTCCGTCGACGCGGTCAACACGGTCGTCTTCGCCGAGGACGGCCGTCGGCGCGGCGACAACACCGACATCCCGGGCATGGTGGCCGCGCTGCGCGAGCACGGCATCGAACAGGTCGACTCCGCCGCGATCCTCGGCGCCGGTGCCACCGCCTCCTCCGCGCTCGCCGCCCTCGCCCGCGTCTGCACCGGCGAGGTCGTCGCCTACGTCCGCAGCGACGCCCGCGCCGCAGAGATGCGCGAGTGGGGCGAACGGCTCGACGTGGAGGTGCGTACGGCGGACTGGGCGGACGCCGCACAGGCCCTGCGCGCCCCGCTGGTGATCGCCACCACGCCGGCCGGCACCACCGACGCCCTCGCCACCGCCGTACCCGAGCGTCCCGCCACCCTCTTCGACGTGCTCTACGACCCCTGGCCCACCGAGCTGGCGGCCCGCTGGTCCATGTTCGGCGGTGCCGTGGTCAGCGGCCTGGACCTGCTGGTCCACCAGGCTGTCCTCCAGGTCGAGCAGATGACCGGCCGCGCCCCGGCCCCCCTGGATGCCATACGGCACGCCGGAGAGAAAGCGCTCGCGGCCCGCTGAACCGCGGTCTCCACGTCCGCCTGCTGGACCGGCCGCCGGATTCACGCCCCGGACGTGGGAGGATCGGAGGTGGCGTAGCCGGGGTCGCGCACCTGGTCACGTCGTCGCCGTACGCGAGGACACGTGTACGCAGCAGTACCGGGCGCGAACACTGAGGAGCACCGTTGAGCAGGCTGCGTTGGCTGACCGCGGGGGAGTCCCACGGTCCCGCACTTGTCGCGACGTTGGAGGGGCTTCCCGCCGGCGTGCCGATCACCACGGAGATGGTGGCGGACCACCTGGCGCGGCGGCGGCTCGGCTATGGCCGCGGTGCGCGGATGAAGTTCGAGCGGGACGAGGTCACCTTCCTGGGTGGTGTCCGGCACGGCCTCACTCTCGGTTCCCCGGTGGCGATCATGGTGGGCAACACCGAGTGGCCGAAGTGGGAGCAGGTCATGGCGGCCGACCCGATCGACCCCGAGATCCTCGCGGGGCTCGCCCGTAACGCCCCGCTGACCCGCCCGCGGCCCGGTCACGCCGACCTGGCGGGCATGCAGAAGTACGGCTTCGACGAGGCCCGCCCGATCCTGGAGCGCGCCTCCGCCCGCGAGACCGCCGCCCGTGTGGCCCTCGGCGCGGTCGCCCGGTCGTACCTGAAGGAGACGGCGGGCATCGAGATCGTCTCGCACGTCGTCGAGCTGGCCTCCGCGAAGGCCCCGCAGGGTGTCTACCCGACCCCGGCCGATGTCGAGAAGCTGGACGCCGACCCGGTGCGCTGCCTGGACGCGGACGCGTCGAAGGCGATGGTCGCGGAGATCGACCAGGCCCACAAGGACGGCGACACCCTGGGCGGCGTGGTCGAGATCCTGGCCTACGGCGTGCCGGTCGGGCTGGGCTCGCATGTGCACTGGGACCGCAAGCTGGACGCCCGGCTGGCGGGCGCGCTCATGGGCATCCAGGCGATCAAGGGCGTGGAGATCGGCGACGGCTTCGAGCTGGCCCGGGTGCCGGGTTCGAAGGCGCACGACGAGATCGTGCGGACCGACGAGGGCATCCGGCGGACCTCCGGCCGTTCCGGAGGTACGGAGGGCGGCCTGAGCACCGGCGAACTGCTGCGGGTCCGGGCCGCGATGAAGCCGATCGCGACCGTGCCGCGGGCCCTGCAGACCGTCGACGTGACCACCGGCGAGGCGGCCCAGGCGCATCACCAGCGCTCCGACGTGTCCGCGGTGCCGGCCGCCGGGATCGTCGCCGAGGCGATGGTCGCGCTGGTCCTCGCGGACGCGGTGGCCGAGAAGTTCGGCGGCGACTCCGTGCCCGAGACCCGCCGCAACGTGCGGTCGTACCTCGACAACCTCCAGATCCGGTGAGCGCCGTGCCTGCCGTCGTACTGGTCGGCCCGATGGGCGTCGGCAAGTCCACCGTCGGCCGGCTGCTCGCCGAGCGCCTCGGCCTCGGCTACCGGGACACCGACGAGGACATCGTCGCCGCCGAGGGCCGCGCCATCGCCGAGATCTTCGTCGACGAGGGCGAGCCCGCCTTCCGGGCCATAGAGAAACGGGCCGTGCACAGTGCGCTCGCCGAGCACGAGGGCGTCCTCGCGCTCGGCGGCGGCGCCGTCCTCGACGCCGACACACGCGCCCTGCTCGCCGGGCACCGGGTGGTCTACCTCTCGATGGACGTGGAGGAGGCCGTCAAGCGCACCGGCCTGAACGTGGCCCGCCCGCTGCTCGCGGTCAACCCGCGCAAACAGTGGCGCGAGCTGATGGAGGGCCGGCGCCACCTGTACGAGGAGGTCGCCACCGCCGTCGTGCCGACGGACGGCCGTACCCCCGAAGAGGTCACCCAAGCGGCCCTCGAGGCACTGGAGTTGAAGGAAGCATGAGCGAGGCAGTCACCCGCATCCAGGTAGCCGGCACCGCGGGCACCGACCCCTACGAGGTGCTGGTCGGGCGCCAACTGCTCGGCGAACTGGCCGGGCTGATCGGCCCCAGGGCCAAGCGGGTCGCGGTGATCCACCCGGAGGCGCTGGCCGAGACCGGTGACGCGCTCCGTGCCGACCTGGCCGAGCAGGGCTACGAGGCGGTCGCCATCCAGGTGCCGAACGCCGAGGAGGCCAAGACCGCCGAGGTCGCCGCCTACTGCTGGAAGGCGCTCGGCCAGTCGGGCTTCACCCGCTCCGACGCCGTCGTCGGCGTGGGCGGCGGCGCGACCACGGACCTCGCCGGGTTCGTCGCCGCGACCTGGCTGCGCGGGGTGCGCTGGATCGCCGTACCGACCACCGTGCTCGCCATGGTGGACGCGGCCGTCGGCGGCAAGACCGGCATCAACACCGCCGAGGGCAAGAACCTCGTCGGCGCCTTCCACCCGCCGGCCGGCGTCCTGTGCGACCTGGCCGCGCTGGACTCCCTGCCGGTCAACGACTACGTCTCCGGGCTCGCCGAGGTCATCAAGGCCGGCTTCATCGCCGACCCGGTGATCCTGGAGCTGATCGAGTCCGACCCCGAGGCGGCCCGGACTCCCGGGGGCCCGCACACGGCCGAGCTGATCGAGCGCTCGATCCGGGTGAAGGCGGAGGTCGTCTCGTCGGACCTGAAGGAGTCGGGCCTGCGCGAGATCCTCAACTACGGCCACACGCTCGGCCATGCCATCGAGAAGAACGAGCGCTACCAGTGGCGGCACGGCGCCGCGGTCGCGGTCGGCATGCACTTCGCCGCCGAACTGGGCCGTCTGGCGGGCCGATTGGACGACGCGACGGCGGACCGCCACCGCGCGGTCCTCGAAGCGGTCGGCCTGCCGCTGCACTACCGCTACGACCAGTGGCCCAAGCTGCTGGAGACGATGAAGATCGACAAGAAGTCCCGCGGCGATCTGCTGCGCTTCGTCGTCCTCGACGGCCTGGCCAAGCCGACCGTCCTGGAGGGCCCGGACCCGGCCGTCCTGCTCGCCGCGTACGGCGAGGTCGGGCAGTAGGTCACGGCTGTTCCGTCCGCCCGATTCGTGACCTCGACTTCCTTTCCGGAATGGGCACTTCGGGCCGCCCCCGCTCGTTTCACCAAATGACGGCGGGGGACGGTACCGTTCGGTAGGCAGCGGGCTTCACCCCCGCTGCCAGCACGAATCGCTTGCCGCGAGTGAGCTGGAGGGGCGCGTCGGCGTCGCCGCACGGCGGTAGCCGCACATCGGATACCGCGGCGCCCCGGAGGCGAACGAGCCGAAGATGACGAGACGGAGTGGCCACGGATGCAGCACGCAGTCGGGTCTCCGCTGCCGCCGCCCCACCAGCCGGGGCAGGTGCCGCACGCCGGCTGGGCGTCGGCCGCACACCACCCGGGCCCGCCCCCGGGAGCCTCCCGGGGGCCCGCCCCCGTGTCTCCGCCGCCGGGCTTCCCAGCGCCGGCCGGCACCGTCCCGCCCACGCCCCCGCAACCCCCCGCGCCCCGGCCTCCGGTCCAGCCTCCGGCCGCGCAGCACCCGGCGCCGCAGCCCGCCGCCACCCCGCCGGCCCCCGATACCACGGGTCACGTACCGCTGCCTCCCGGCGGCCCCGTCGGCGTGCCGACGGCAACCCCGGCCGCTGCCGCGGTCCCCGACCCGGGGACCAGCACGCTGGCCGTCCTGCTGATCGGTCCGGCCGGCGCGGGCAAGACCAGCGTCGCCAAGTACTGGGCGGCCCACCGCCGGGTGCCCACGGCGCACATCAGCCTGGACGACGTCCGCGAATGGGTCCGCTCGGGCTTCGCCGACCCCCAGTCCGGCTGGAACGACAACTCCGAGGCCCAGTACCGGCTGGCCCGCCGCACCTGCGGCTTCGCCGCCCGCAACTTCCTCGCCAACGGCATCTCCTGCATCCTCGACGATGCCGTCTTCCCGGACCGCCCCGTGGTCGGCCTCGGCGGCTGGAAGCGGCACGTCGGCCCGGGCCTCCTCCCGGTCGTCCTCCTCCCCGGCCTCGACATCGTCCTGGAGCGCAACGCCGAGCGCACCGGCAACCGCCGCCTCACCGACGAGGAGGTGGCCCGCATCCACGGCCGCATGGCCGGCTGGTACGGCTCGGGCCTCCCGATCATCGACAACTCACAACTCGACGTCCCGGCCACCGCCCGCGTCCTGGACGAGGTCCTGGCCAGGGCCATAGCGAGCCCCCCGAGCTGGTGAGCGGCGGCAAGCGACCACGACTCGCACCCGGCAGACGAGCGAACGGCCCCCCACGGACCCCACTCGGCCCCCGCAAACCGGCAAAACCGCCACAAAACTCCTACGATCATCTCATGTCAGAGGTGTACGCGACCCGCCGATCCCGGCTGAGAGACCACGTCACCGCGGCCGGCACCGCGGCAGCGCTCGTCACCCGCCCAGCCAACGTGCGCTACCTCGCCGCCGCGGCCCCGCAGGGCTCCGCGCTGCTGCTCGGCAGACACGAGGACCTCCTCGTCTGTGTCGGCCCGCCCGACGACCGCCCCTACGAAGGCCGGCCGGACGACGGCCTGCGCGTGCACGTCCTCCCGGCGAACGGCGCGGGCGCCGGTGTCGGGGACGCCGCCGTCGCGGCGGCGGACCTGGCCGTGGCCCAGAGCGCCGACTCCCTGGCCGTCGAGGAACACCACCTCACGGTCACCCGGCACCGGGCCATCGCCTCCGTCGCCCCCGGGCTCCGCCTCGGCGACCTGGGGGGAGCCGTCGAGCAGCTCAGGGTGGTCAAGGACGAGGAGGAGATCTCCTGTCTGCGCATCGGCGCCGAGATCGCCGACCAGGCCCTCGGCGAACTGCTGGAGTCCATCCTGGTCGGCCGCACCGAACGGCACCTCGCGCTGGAGCTGGAGCGCCGCCTGGTCGACCACGGCGCCGACGGACCGGCCTTCGCCACATCCGTGGCCACCGGCCCGAACTCCGGCCGCCGTGGCCACCGCCCCACCGACCGGCGGGTGGAGGAGGGCGACTTCCTCACCGTGTGCCTGGGCGCGACCTACCGCGGCTACCGCTGCGAGATCGGCCGGACCTTCGTCATCGGCACCTCGCCCGCCGACTGGCAGATCGAGCTGTACGACCTGGTCTTCGCAGCCCAGCGCGCCGGACGCGAGTCCCTGGCCCCCGGTGCGGCCTTCCGCGACGTGGACCGCGCGGCACGCCAGGTACTGGACTCCGCCGGCTATGCGGAGGCCCTGCCACCGCTGACCGGACACGGGGTCGGACTCGAAATCGACGAGGACCCGCAGCTGGCGCCCGCGGCCATGGGTAAACTGGACGCTTGCGTGCCGGTCACCGTCGAACCGGGGGTCCACCTCCCGGGCCGGGGCGGTGTCCGGATCGATGACACGCTCGTCGTGCGCCCCGAGGCGGACGGCGGACCCGAGCTACTCACCATCACGACCAAGGAGCTGCTCGCGCTGTAGCGCGTGATCCGGGGTCGTAAGTCAGTCCAGGAGATTCCGCAACCGTGGCTTCCACGAACGACCTCAAGAACGGCCTGGTGCTCAAGCTCGAAGGCGGCCAGCTCTGGTCCGTCGTCGAGTTCCAGCACGTCAAGCCCGGCAAGGGCCCCGCTTTCGTGCGCACCAAGCTCAAGAACGTGCTGTCCGGCAAGGTGGTCGACAAGACCTTCAACGCCGGCGTCAAGGTCGAGACCGCCACTGTCGACAAGCGCGACATGCAGTTCTCGTACATGGACGGCGAGTACTTCGTCTTCATGGACATGGACACGTACGACCAGCTGCACATCGATCGGAAGACCGTCGGCGACGCCGCGAACTTCCTGATCGAGGGCTTCACGGCCGTCGTCGCCCAGCACGAGGGCGAGGTGCTCTTCGTCGAGCTGCCGGCCGCCGTCGAGCTGGTCGTCGCCGAGACCGAGCCGGGTGTCCAGGGCGACCGCTCCACCGGTGGCACCAAGCCCGCCACCCTGGAGACCGGCCACCAGATCCAGGTCCCGCTCTTCATCACCACCGGCGAGAAGATCAAGGTCGACACCCGCACGAGCGACTACCTCGGCCGGGTGAACAGCTAACCGTGGCTGCCCGCAACACGGCCCGCAAGCGCGCCTTCCAGATCCTCTTCGAGGGCGACCAGCGCGGCGCCGACGTCCTGACGGTCCTCGCGGACTGGATCCGGCTGTCCCGGTCCGACACCCGGCAGCCCCCGGTCAGCGAGTACACGATGCAGCTGGTCGAGGGCTACGCCGAACACGCGCGGCGCATCGACGAGCTGCTCGCCCAGTACGCGGTCGGCTGGACGCTCGACCGGATGCCGGTCGTGGACCGCAACATCCTGCGGCTGGGTGCGTACGAGCTGATCTGGGTCGACGAGACCCCGGACGCCGTCGTCCTGGACGAGATGGTGCAGCTGGCGAAGGAGTTCTCCACGGACGAGTCGCCGTCCTTCGTGAACGGCCTGCTCGGCCGTCTGAAGGAGCTCAAGCCGTCCCTGCGCCGGGACGAGGCGTAGAGCCTCACGACACGCCGGAGGGCCCGCAGCATGCCTGTGCTGCGGGCCCTCCGGCGTTCCTGGACGGTCGTGCTCCGACGTCCCGGGACAGATGCGGCAAAGCCGCCGGGGCGGCCGGAACCCATGCGGTTCCAGCCACCCCGGCGGCACGTTTCTGCTCAGATGTGGGGCGGCTCAGGCCTCTTCGTGGGTGGCCACCGCACGGCGGGCGTCCGCGTCCAGGACACCCCAGCTGATCAGCTGCTCGGTGAGGACCGAGGGGGACTGGTCGTAGATGACGGCGAGGGTGCGCAGGTCGTCCTGGCGGATGGAGAGCACCTTGCCGTTGTAGTCACCGCGCTGGGACTGGATCGTGGCCGCGTAGCGCTGCAGGGGGCCCGCCTTCTCGGCCGGCACGGTGGCCAGCCGCTCAAGGTCGAGGACGAGCTTCGGCGGCGGCTCGGCGGCGCCGCCCGGCGTGGTGCCCGGCAGCAGCTCCTGCACGGGAACGCCATAGAAATCGGCCAGCTCGGCGAGCCGCTGTACGGTCACCGCACGGTCGCCGCGCTCGTACGAACCCACCACCACGGCCTTCCAGCGACCCTGGGACTTCTCCTCGACACCGTGGAGGGAAAGGCCCTGCTGGGTGCGGATGGCCCGGAGCTTGGCCCCGAGCTGTTTGGCGTATTCGCTGGACATATAGCTCCCCGGACACTGTGTCGACGCGGCCGGAGGGTGTTCCCGCCGCGCGGCTGGTAACTCACTGTGAGGTTACGCAGCGTGACTCTTGTGCGTCAAGCCGAATGGTCCACACCGACTCTTCCGTGGTAGTGACGGCCGATTGGGCCAAGGGGGTGATCGGGGGGCTCCCCGCGACCTGATACGGTGGATGGCGCAAATCCGACGTCCTTTAAAGTCCGTCCCGTGAGGCGGAGAAGGAGGTCCGTTTCGTATGGACAAGCACGACTCGCAAGCGGCCCCGTATGCATCCGATGCGCGGCCCGTTCTGGAAGGCCCCGACATCGCGCGGGTGCTGACCCGTATCGCCCACGAGATCGTCGAGCGCGCCAAGGGCGCCGACGACGTGGTGCTGCTCGGCATCCCCACCCGGGGTGTCTTCCTCGCCCAGCGGCTCGCCGTCAAGCTGGCGCAGATCACCGATCGCCAGGTGCCGGTCGGCTCGCTCGACATCACCATGTACCGCGACGACCTGCGCATGCACCCGCCGCGTGCGCTCGCCCGCACCGAGATCCCCGGTGACGGCATCGACGGCAAGCTGGTCGTCCTCGTCGACGACGTGCTCTTCTCCGGGCGCACCATCCGCGCCGCCCTGGACGCCCTGAGCGACATCGGGCGCCCCCGCGCGGTCCAGCTCGCGGTCCTCGTCGACCGCGGCCACCGTGAACTGCCCATCCGCGCCGACTACGTCGGCAAGAACCTCCCCACGTCGCTGCGGGAGACGGTCAAGGTCCAGCTCGCCGAGGAGGACGGTCGCGACACCGTGCTGCTCGGTGTGAAGCAGACCGAGCAATAGCAAGTCAGGCGCGCAAGGCCGCTTCGGCGTGCCCGCACATGCGCCAGTTTGCCCGACATCTCCCCTTTGAACTGCCTTACGGAGCCTGACAGATGCAGCGTCATCTCATCTCGGCCGCCGACCTCACCCGCGACGACGCCGTCCTGATCCTCGACACCGCCGAGGAGATGGCCCGGGTCGCCGACCGGCCGATCAAGAAGCTGCCGACCCTGCGCGGCCGGACGATCGTCAACCTCTTCTTCGAGGACTCGACGCGCACGCGGATCTCCTTCGAGGCCGCCGAGAAGCGCCTGTCCGCCGACGTCATCAACTTCACCGCCAAGGGGTCGAGCGTCTCCAAGGGCGAGTCCCTGAAGGACACCGCCCAGACCCTGGAGGCCATGGGCGTCGACGCCGTCGTCATCCGGCACGGCGCCTCCGGAGCCCCCTACCGCCTCGCCAACTCGGGCTGGATCGACGCGGCCGTCATCAACGCCGGCGACGGCACCCACCAGCACCCCACCCAGGCCCTGCTGGACGCGTTCACCATGCGCCGCCGGCTGATCGGCCGGGACGCCGGGCTCGGCCAGGACCTGTCCGGCAAGCGGATCACGATCGTCGGCGACGTCCTGCACAGCCGGGTCGCCCGCTCCAACGTCGACCTGCTGCACACCCTCGGCGCCGAGGTCACCCTGGTCGCCCCGCCCACCCTGGTGCCGGTCGGCGTCGGGACCTGGCCGTGCGAGGTGTCGTACGACCTGGACAGCGTGCTGCCGAAGTCCGACGCGGTGATGATGCTCCGGGTCCAGCGCGAGCGGATGAACGCCGCCTTCTTCCCGACCGAGCGCGAGTACTCGCGGCGCTACGGCCTCGACGGCGACCGCATGGCGAAGATGCCCGAGCACGCCATCGTGATGCACCCCGGCCCGATGGTCCGCGGCATGGAGATCACCGCCGAGGTCGCCGACTCCGACCGCTGCACCGTCGTCGAGCAGGTCGCCAACGGAGTCTCCATCCGGATGGCCGTCCTGTACCTGCTGCTCGGTGGCAACGAACCCGCCGTCACCCACGCCCGCACCAACGAGGAGAAGTAACACCCATGAGCAAGATCCTGATCCGTGGTGCGAAGGTGCTGGGCGGCGAGCCGCAGGACGTGCTGATCGACGGTGAGGTCATCGAGGCCGTCGGCACGGGCCTGTCCGCCGAGGGCGCCGAGGTCGTCGAAGCCGGCGGCAAGGTGCTGCTCCCGGGCCTGGTCGACCTGCACACCCACCTGCGTGAGCCGGGCCGCGAGGACTCCGAGACCGTCCTGACCGGTACCCGCGCGGCCGCGTCCGGCGGCTACACCGCCGTCTTCGCCATGGCCAACACCTTCCCCGTCGCCGACACCGCCGGCGTCGTCGAGCAGGTCTACCGGCTCGGCCAGGAGCACGGCTACTGCGATGTACAGCCCATCGGTGCCGTCACCGTCGGCCTGGAGGGCAGGAAGCTCGCCGAGCTGGGCGCCATGCACGAGTCGGCAGCCGGCGTCACCGTCTTCTCGGACGACGGCAAGTGCGTGGACGACGCGGTGATCATGCGCCGCGCGCTGGAGTACGTGAAGGCCTTCGGCGGCGTCGTCGCCCAGCACGCCCAGGAGCCGCGGCTGACCGAGGGCGCCCAGATGAACGAGGGTGTCGTCTCGGCCGAGCTGGGCCTGGGCGGCTGGCCGGCCGTCGCCGAGGAGTCGATCATCGCCCGGGACGTGCTGCTCGCCGAGCACGTCGGCTCCCGCGTCCACATCTGCCACCTGTCGACCGCCGGCTCCGTGGAGATCGTCCGCTGGGCCAAGTCCCGCGGCATCGCGGTCACCGCCGAGGTCACCCCGCACCACCTGCTCCTCACCGACGAGCTGGTGCGCACGTACAACCCCGTCTACAAGGTCAACCCGCCGCTGCGCACCGAGCGGGACGTGCACGCCCTGCGCGAGGCGCTCGCCGACGGCACGATCGACATCGTCGCCACCGACCACGCCCCGCACCCGCACGAGGACAAGGACTGCGAGTGGGCCGCGGCCGCCATGGGGATGGTGGGCCTGGAGACCGCGTTGTCAGTGGTCCAGGAGACCATGGTCGACACGGGCCTGCTGGACTGGGCCGGCGTCGCCGACCGCATGTCCGTCAAGCCCGCGCAGATCGGACAGGCCACCGGGCACGGCCGTCCCGTCTCGGCCGGTGAGCCCGCCAACCTCACCCTCGTCGACACGGCATACCGTGGCCAGGTGGACCCCGCGGGCTTCGCCTCGCGCAGCCGCAACACGCCCTACCAGGGGCGTGAGCTGCCGGGCCGTGTGACGCACACGTGGCTGCGGGGCAAGGCCACGCTCGTCGACGGGAAGCTCACGTGACACCTGTAATCCTGCTCGCGGAGGCCAAGAAGTCGGCCGCCGTCACCGACTGGCCGGCCCGTATCGGCTGGCTCGTCGGACTCGTCCTGTTCATCGCGCTCGTCTACTGGCTGATGCGCGAGGGCTGGAAGTGGCGCGGCACCCTCCAGAGCGACCTGCCCGCGCCGCCCAGCGCGCCGGAGGAGACCAGCCCGGCCAGACTTGAGCTGAGCGGCCGCTACCACGGCTCCACCACGGCAGGGCAGTGGCTGGACCGGGTCGTGGCCCACGGCCTGGGCACCCGCAGCCGGGCCGAGCTGACCCTGACGGAGCAAGGTCTGGAGGTCGAACGCCCCGGAGCCACCGACTTCTTCGTTCCCACCGCCGCGCTGCGCGGGGCCCGGCTGGACAAGGGCATCGCCGGCAAGGTCCTCACCGAGGGCGGACTGCTGGTGGTGACCTGGGCGCTCGGCGACAAGCTGATCGACTCCGGCTTCCGCTCCGACCACGCGGCCGAGCACGCCGAGTGGGTCGACACCCTGAACCACATGATCAACGACACGGAAGGCGCACGATGACGACCTCCACCAGGGGAACCGCGAAGGTTCCCGCCGTACTCGTCCTGGAGGACGGCCGCATCTTCCGCGGCCGTGCCTACGGGGCCGTGGGGGAGACCTTCGGCGAGGCCGTGTTCTCCACCGGCATGACCGGCTACCAGGAAACGCTGACCGACCCGTCGTACGACCGGCAGATCGTCGTCGCGACCGCCCCGCAGATCGGCAACACCGGCTGGAACGACGAGGACGACGAGTCGAGCCGCATCTGGGTCTCCGGCTACGTCGTGCGTGACCCCGCGCGCGTGCCGTCCAACTGGCGCGCCAAGCGCTCCCTGGACGACGAGCTGGTCGCACAGGGCGTCGTCGGCATCTCCGGGATCGACACCCGCGCCCTGACCCGCCATCTGCGCGAGCGCGGTTCGATGCGCGCCGGCGTCTTCTCCGGCGAGGCGATCGCCGCCGAGAGCGAGCTGCTGGAGCGCGTGCAGGCCCAGCCCCGCATGAAGGGCCTGAGCCTGTACGAGGAGGTCGCGACCAAGGAGGCGTACATCGTCCCCGCGATCGGCGAGAAGCGCTTCACCGTCGCCGCCGTCGACCTCGGCATCAAGGGCATGACCCCGCACCGCATGGCCGAGCGCGGCATCGAGGTGCACGTCCTGCCCGCGACGGCCACCGCCGAGGAGATCTACGCCGTCAACCCGGACGGGGTCTTCTTCTCCAACGGCCCCGGTGACCCGGCCACGGCCGACGGCCCGGTCGCCCTCATGACCGCCGTGCTGGAGCGCAGGACGCCCCTGTTCGGCATCTGCTTCGGCAACCAGATCCTCGGCCGCGCCCTCGGCTTCGGCACCTACAAGCTGAAGTACGGCCACCGGGGCATCAACCAGCCGGTCCAGGACCGTACGACCGGCAAGGTCGAGGTCACCGCGCACAACCACGGCTTCGCCGTGGACGCGCCGCTCGACCAGGTCAGCGAGACCAAGTTCGGCCGCGCCGAGGTCTCGCACGTCTGCCTGAACGACAACGTCGTGGAGGGGCTGCAGCTGCTCGACCAGCCGGCCTTCTCCGTCCAGTACCACCCCGAAGCGGCAGCGGGCCCGCACGACGCCGCCTACCTGTTCGACCGCTTCGTCTCCCTGATGGAGGGCCAGCGTGCCTAAGCGCACCGATATCCAGTCCGTCCTGGTCATCGGCTCCGGCCCGATCGTCATCGGTCAGGCCGCCGAGTTCGACTACTCCGGCACCCAGGCGTGCCGCATCCTGCGGGCCGAGGGCCTGCGCGTGGTCCTCGTCAACTCCAACCCGGCGACGATCATGACCGACCCGGAGATCGCCGACGCCACCTACGTGGAGCCGATCACCCCCGAGTTCGTCGAGAAGATCATCGCCAAGGAGCGCCCCGACGCCCTGCTGCCCACCCTGGGCGGCCAGACGGCCCTGAACACCGCGATCTCGCTGCACGAGAACGGTGTCCTGGAGAAGTACGGCGTCGAGCTGATCGGCGCCAAGCCGGAGGCGATCCACAAGGGCGAGGACCGCGACCTCTTCAAGGGCGTCGTCGAGGCCGTCAACGCCAAGATCGGCCACGGTGAGTCCGCCCGCTCGGTCATCTGCCACACCATGGACGAGGTCCTCGCGGGCGTCGACACGCTCGGCGGCTACCCCGTCGTCGTCCGCCCCTCCTTCACCATGGGCGGCGCCGGCTCCGGCTTCGCGCACGACGAGGAGGAGCTGCGCCGCATCGCCGGCCAGGGCCTCACGCTCTCCCCGACCACCGAGGTGCTCCTGGAGGAGTCCATCCTCGGCTGGAAGGAGTACGAGCTGGAGCTGATGCGCGACAAGCACGACAACGTCGTGGTCGTCTGCTCCATCGAGAATTTCGACCCGATGGGCGTGCACACCGGTGACTCGATCACCGTCGCGCCCGCGATGACCCTGACCGACCGCGAGTACCAGATCCTGCGGGACATCGGCATCGCCGTCATCCGCGAGGTCGGCGTCGACACCGGCGGCTGCAACATCCAGTTCGCGGTGAACCCCGAGGACGGTCGTGTGATCGTCATCGAGATGAACCCGCGCGTGTCGCGGTCCTCGGCGCTCGCCTCCAAGGCGACCGGCTTCCCGATCGCCAAGATCGCCGCCAAGCTGGCCGTCGGCTACACCCTGGACGAGATCCCGAACGACATCACGCAGGAGACCCCGGCCTCCTTCGAGCCCACCCTCGACTACGTGGTCGTCAAGGCCCCGCGGTTCGCCTTCGAGAAGTTCCCGCAGGCCGACTCCACGCTGACCACCACCATGAAGTCGGTCGGCGAGGCCATGGCCATCGGCCGTAACTTCACCGAGGCCTTCCAGAAGGCGCTGCGCTCGCTGGAGAAGAAGGGCAGCCAGTTCACCTTCATCGGCGAGACGGGCTCCGCCGGAGACAAGGACGCCCTGCTGCGTGAGGCCGTACGGCCCACCGACGGCCGGATCAACACGGTCATGCAGGCCATCCGCGCGGGCGCCACGCCCGAGGAGGTCTTCGAGTACACGAAGATCGACCCGTGGTTCGTGGACCAGCTGTTCCTGATCAAGGAGATCGCGGACGAGCTGGCCGAGGCGCCGGAGCTGACCCGCGAGCTGCTCGCCGAGGCCAAGCGGCACGGCTTCTCCGACCAGCAGATCGGTGAGATCCGCGGCCTGCGCGAGGACGTCGTCCGCGAGGTCCGGCACGCCCTCGGCATCCGCCCGGTCTTCAAGACGGTCGACACCTGCGCCGCCGAGTTCGCCGCGCGGACGCCGTACTTCTACTCGTCCTACGACGAGGAGAACGAGGTCGCGACCCGCGAGAAGCCGGCCGTCATCATCCTGGGCTCCGGCCCCAACCGCATCGGCCAGGGCATCGAGTTCGACTACTCCTGTGTCCACGCCTCCTTCGCACTGAGCGACGCGGGCTACGAGACCGTGATGGTCAACTGCAACCCGGAGACCGTCTCCACCGACTACGACACCTCCGACCGGCTCTACTTCGAGCCGCTCACGCTGGAGGACGTGCTGGAGATCGTCCACGCCGAGCGGCAGGCCGGGCCGGTCGCGGGCGTCATCGTGCAGCTGGGCGGCCAGACCCCGCTCGGCCTGTCCCAGGCCCTGAAGGACAACGGCGTGCCGATCGTCGGCACGTCCCCCGAGGCCATCCACGCCGCCGAGGACCGGGGCGCCTTCGGGCGCGTCCTCGCCGAGGCGGGCCTGCCGGCCCCGAAGCACGGCACGGCCACCACCTTCGACGAGGCCAAGGCCATCGCCGACGAGATCGGCTACCCGGTCCTGGTCCGGCCGTCGTACGTCCTCGGCGGGCGCGGCATGGAGATCGTCTACGACGAGACCCGCCTCGCCGCCTACATCGCCGAGTCGACCGAGATCAGCCCCTCCAGGCCGGTCCTCGTCGACCGCTTCCTGGACGACGCGATCGAGATCGACGTCGACGCGCTCTACGACGGCGAGGAGCTGTACCTCGGCGGCGTGATGGAGCACATCGAGGAGGCCGGCATCCACTCCGGCGACTCGGCGTGCGCCCTGCCCCCGATCACCCTCGGCGGCTTCGACATCAAGCGCCTGCGCGCCTCGACCGAGGCCATCGCCAAGGGCGTCGGCGTGCGCGGCCTGATCAACATCCAGTTCGCGATGGCCGGCGACATCCTCTACGTCCTGGAGGCCAACCCGCGCGCCTCCCGTACGGTCCCCTTCACCTCGAAGGCGACCGCGGTGCCGCTCGCGAAGGCCGCCGCGCGGATCTCGCTGGGTGCGACCATCGCCGAGCTGCGCGCCGAGGGCCTGCTGCCGAAGGACGGCGACGGCGGCGAGCTGCCGCTGGACGCGCCGATCTCCGTCAAGGAGGCCGTCATGCCGTGGACGCGCTTCCGCGACATCCAGGGCCGCGGCGTCGACACGATCCTCGGCCCGGAGATGCGCTCCACCGGCGAGGTCATGGGCATCGACTCCGTCTTCGGCACGGCGTACGCCAAGTCGCAGGCGGGTGCCTACGGCCCGCTGCCCACCAAGGGACGCGCGTTCATCTCGGTCGCCAACCGCGACAAGCGCTCGATGATCTTCCCGGCACGTGAGCTGGTCGCGCACGGCTTCGAGCTGCTCGCCACCTCCGGCACCGCCGAGGTCCTCAAGCGCAACGGCATCAACGCGCTCGTCGTGCGCAAGCAGTCCGAGGGCACCGGCCCGAACGGCGAGCGGACCATCGTCCAGCTCATCCACGACGGCGAGGTCGACCTCATCGTCAACACGCCGTACGGCACCGGCGGCCGCCTCGACGGCTACGACATCCGTACGGCCGCGGTGGCCCGCTCCGTGCCGTGCCTGACCACGGTCCAGGCGCTCGCCGCCGCGGTCCAGGGCATCGACGCCCTCAACCACGGTGACGTGGGCGTCCGTTCGCTCCAGGAACACGCGGAACACCTGACCGCGGCCCGCGACTAGCAGCCCTGAGGGGGACACCGGAAACGGTGTCCCCCTCTGTATGAGGACACACCGAGGACACACCTGAGATGTACAAGCTTTTCTTCCGTCTGGTCTTCACACGGATGGACCCGGAGCAGGCCCACTACCTGGCCTTCCGCTGGATCCGCCTCGCCGTCCGCATCCCCGTGCTGCGCACCTTCGTCGCGGCCGCCCTCGCGCCGCGCTACAAGGAACTGCGCACGGAGGCCTTCGGGCTGCGCATGCACGGCCCCTTCGGGCTCGCCGCCGGCTTCGACAAGAACGCCGTCGCGATCGACGGGATGTCGATGCTGGGCTTCGACCATGTCGAGATCGGCACGGTCACCGGCGAGCCGCAGCCCGGCAACCCCAAGAAGCGGCTGTTCCGCCTCGTCCCGGACCGCGCGCTGATCAACCGCATGGGCTTCAACAACGACGGCTCGCTCACAGTGGCGGCCCGCCTGGCCTCGCGCCGGCCGGTCTTCAAGACGGTCGTGGGCGTCAACATCGGCAAGACGAAGGTCGTCCCGGAGCCGGAGGCCGTCGTCGACTACGTGAAGTCGGCCGAGCGCCTCGCGCCGTACGCCGACTACCTGGTCGTCAACGTCTCCTCGCCGAACACGCCCGGCCTGCGCAATCTCCAGGCCACCGAGGCGCTGCGCCCGCTGCTGACCGCCGTCCGCGAGGCCGCCGACCGCACGGTCGCGAACCGGCGCGTCCCGCTGCTCGTGAAGATCGCCCCGGACCTCGCCGACGAGGACGTCGACGCCGTCGCCGACCTCGCCGTGGAGCTGGGCCTGGACGGCATCATCGCGACCAACACCACCATCGCGCGCGAGGGACTCGGTCTGACCTCCGCACCCTCCCTGGTGAAGGAGGCCGGCGGCCTGTCCGGCGCCCCGCTCAAGGCGCGCTCCCTGGAGGTCCTGCGCCGTCTGTACGCGCGCGTGGGCGACCGGATCACCCTCGTGGGCGTCGGCGGCGTCGAGAGCGCCGAGGACGCCTGGCAGCGCATCCTGGCCGGCGCCACGCTGGTCCAGGGGTACAGCGCCTTCATCTACGAGGGCCCCTTCTGGTGCCGCGCGATCCACAAGGGCCTCGCCGCCCGCCTGCGCACCAGCCCGTACGCCACCCTCGCCGACGCGGTCGGCGCCGACGTGAGGAAGTCCGCATGACGTCTTACGAGCCCTTCGGCGCCCGGCTGCGCCGTGCCATGGACGAGCGCGGCCCGCTGTGCGTCGGCATCGACCCGCACGCCTCCCTGCTCACCGAGTGGGGTCTGAACGACGACGTGGCCGGTCTGGAGCGGTTCGGCCGCACGGTCGTGGAGGCGGTGGCCGACCGGGTCGCCGTGATGAAGCCGCAGAGCGCCTTCTTCGAGCGCTTCGGCTCCCGCGGCATCGCCGTCCTGGAGAAGATCGTCCAGGAGGCGCGCGCGGCCGGCACCCTGGTCGTGATGGACGCCAAGCGCGGCGACATCGGCTCGACCATGGCCGGGTACGCCGAGGCCTACCTGCACCAGGACTCCCCGCTGTTCTCCGACGCCCTGACCGTCTCGCCGTACCTCGGCTACGGCTCGCTCAGCCCGGCCGTCGCGCTCGCCCGGGAGAGCGGCACCGGCCTGTTCGTGCTGGCGCTGACCTCCAACCCGGAAGGGCCCGAGGTCCAGCACGCGGTCCGGGCCGACGGACGGACCGTGGGCGCGACCATGCTGGCGCACCTGGCCGCCGAGAACGCGGGGGAGGAGCCGCTGGGCTCCTTCGGCGCCGTCGTCGGCGCCACGGTCGGCGACCTGTCGTCCTACGACCTCGCCATCAACGGACCGCTCCTCGCGCCCGGCGTCGGTGCGCAGGGCGCGACCGCGGCGGACCTTCCGAAGGTGTTCGGAGCGGCGCTGCGCAACGTTGTTCCGAACGTCAGCCGGGGTGTGCTGCGGCACGGTCCCGACGCCGGGGCGCTGCGCGCGTCCGCCGAGCGCTTCGCGGAGGAGATCCAGGCCGCCGTCGCGGGTGCCTGAGACCTCCGAGGGGTGGCCCGGTGAGCGGCGGCTCGGCGACTTGAGTGTGAATACATCCTCAAATCGGGGGCAATATGTCTGAAATGCCCGGCCTGGCAGAGGCTGACCAGGACTTTTCCGCTGTTCTCGCTGACTCTGGCGGACTTGACCGCTAGTCTCCGAGCAGTGGGGGCACCTCCCACGCCGTTAAGGCAGTGGGGGAGAACGGGCAGCGTGTTGCTCGTAGCTCCCCAGGTGTGGGGCGACTAGGTTCCTCACCGGTCCGTATCCGACAGTTCGACATCCGAGGTGACGTAGGCGTGGCTCTTCCGCCCCTTACCCCCGAACAGCGCGCAGCCGCGCTCGAAAAGGCCGCCGCGGCTCGCCGGGAGCGGGCCGAGGTCAAGAATCGACTCAAGCACTCCGGCGCCTCCCTGCACGAGGTCATCAAGCAGGGTCAGGAGAACGACGTCATCGGCAAGATGAAGGTCTCCGCGCTGCTCGAGTCGCTGCCCGGCGTGGGCAAGGTCCGCGCCAAGCAGATCATGGAGCGTCTGGGCATCTCCGAGAGCCGCCGTGTGCGCGGTCTCGGTTCCAACCAGATCGCTTCCCTGGAGCGTGAGTTCGGCAGCACCGGCTCCTGAGTCCGCCTCCCCGGCCGCGGGGAGTCGGACCGGGAGTCCCGGGCACTCCGGGATTGCTGGAATAATCGCTGCATGAGTGAACGTCCGCGGCTGACCGTGCTCTCCGGCCCCTCGGGGGTCGGCAAGAGCACGGTCGTCGCCCATATGCGCAAGGAACACCCCGAGGTCTGGCTCTCGGTGTCGGCCACCACCCGCAAGCCGCGCCCCGGCGAGCAGCACGGAGTCCACTACTTCTTCGTCACCGACGAGGAGATGGACAAGCTGATCGCCAACGGCGAACTGCTGGAATGGGCCGAGTTCGCCGGCAACCGCTACGGCACGCCCCGCGCGGCCGTGCTGGAGCGGCTGGAGAAGGGCGAGCCCGTCCTGCTGGAGATCGACCTCCAGGGCGCCCGGCAGGTGCGGGAGTCGATGGCCGAGGCCCAGCTGGTGTTCCTGGCTCCGCCCTCCTGGGAGGAGCTGGTGCGCAGACTGACCGGCCGGGGCACCGAGCCGCCCGAGGTCATCGAGCGCCGCCTGGAGGCGGCCAGGACCGAGCTGGCGGCCGAGCCGGAGTTCGATACGACCTTGGTCAACACCTCCGTCGAGGACGTGGCGCGTGAGCTGCTAGCCTTGATGGACGTTGTGTGATCACGACTGATCTTTTCCCCTCCATCGGAAGGTAGAGCGTGTCCTCTTCCATCACCGCGCCCGAGGGCATCATCAACCCGCCGATCGACGAGTTGCTTGAGGCCACCGACTCGAAGTACAGCCTCGTGATCTACGCCGCCAAGCGGGCCCGTCAGATCAACGCGTACTACTCCCAGCTCGGCGAGGGCCTCCTCGAGTACGTCGGTCCGCTCGTCGACACCCACGTCCACGAGAAGCCGCTCTCCATCGCCCTGCGCGAGATCAACGCGGGTCTGCTGACCTCCGAGGCCGTGGAAGGCCCGGCGCAGTAGTACTTTCATACTGCGATTGACTTATCCACAGGCCTGGCAGTCATGCTGCCGGGCCTGTGGTGTGTCATTGGTGGTGCAGGGTTCCGAGTCCGGGGAGTGAGCGTGGACAAGCCGAAGGTCGTGCTGGGGGTCAGCGGCGGCATCGCCGCGTACAAGGCCTGTGAGCTGCTGAGAAGGCTTACGGAGTCGGGCCATGACGTCCGCGTGGTGCCCACCGCCTCCGCGCTGCACTTCGTCGGTGCCGCGACCTGGTCCGCCCTGTCCGGCAACCCCGTCTCGACGGAGGTCTGGGACGACGTGCACGAGGTCCCGCACGTCCGCATCGGCCAGCAGGCCGACCTCGTCGTCGTCGCGCCCGCCACCGCCGACATGCTCGCCAAGGCCGCCCACGGCCTCGCCGATGACCTGCTGACCAACACGCTGCTGACCGCCCGCTGCCCGGTCGTCTTCGCGCCCGCCATGCACACCGAGATGTGGGAGCACCCGGCCACCCAGGAGAACGTGGCCACGCTGCGCCGCCGCGGCGCCGTCGTCATCGAGCCCGCCGTCGGCCGGCTCACCGGCGTCGACACCGGCAAGGGCCGGCTGCCCGACCCGGCGGAGATCTTCGAGGTCTGCCGCCGGGTGCTGGCCCGGGGCGTCGCCGAACCCGATCTCAACGGGCGGCACGTGGTCATCTCCGCCGGCGGCACCCGCGAGCCCCTCGACCCGGTCCGCTTCCTCGGCAACCGCTCCTCCGGCAAGCAGGGCTACGCCCTCGCCCGCACCGCCGCCGCCCGCGGCGCCCGGGTCACCCTGATCGCGGCCAACGCCGGCCTGCCCGACCCGGCGGGCGTGGACGTCGTACCGGTCGGCACGGCCGTCCAGCTGCGCGAGGCCGTCCTGAAGGCGGCGTCGGACGCCGACGCGGTCGTCATGGCCGCCGCCGTCGCCGACTTCCGCCCCGCGAGCTACGCCACCGGCAAGATCAAGAAGAAGGACGGTCAGGACCCCGCCCCGATCGTCCTGGTGCGGAATCCGGACATCCTCGCGGAGATCTCGGCCGATCGCACCCGCCCCGGCCAGGTGATCGTCGGCTTCGCCGCCGAGACCGACGACGTCCTCGCCAACGGCCGCACCAAGCTCGCCCGCAAGGGCTGCGACCTGCTCGTCGTCAACGAGGTGGGGGAGCGCAAGACCTTCGGTTCCGAGGAGAACGAGGCCGTGGTGCTGGGCGCCGACGGCAGCGAGACACTGGTGCCGCACGGCCCCAAGGAAGCCCTGGCCGACACCGTCTGGGACTTGGTCGCACGGCGGCTCGGCTGAGCCCGGCGCGGCCCCGGTGTGTCCCGGCCGGAAGCCCTTCGGCGTGTCCCGGCCGGGTCCCGAGGGCCGGTTGACGCCGGGCTCGAGGAACGATCAAATCGGGTGTGGCGGCCCTGGCCAGGCCGCCCGGCATTGTGCAGAATGCCCGTGCCGCAGGTCACAGCGCTCCCGAGAGGCGAGACGGTGGCCCATCGGCCGAGTGTGACCGATAAACTGTTCTCGGTCGACGCCGGGCGCAGCCCCGCGCGTCGTCCGCAAATGATCAGCCAGCAGCCGCTGCAACCACAGGGAGCGTTGTGTCCCGTCGCCTGTTCACCTCGGAGTCCGTGACCGAGGGTCACCCCGACAAGATCGCTGACCAGATCAGCGACACTATTCTCGACGCGCTTCTGCGCGAGGACCCGACCTCCCGGGTCGCCGTCGAGACGCTGATCACCACCGGCCTGGTGCATGTGGCCGGCGAGGTGACGACCAAGGCGTACGCGGACATCGCGACCCTGGTCCGTAACAAGATCCTCGAGATCGGTTACGACTCCTCCAAGAAGGGCTTCGACGGCGCCTCCTGCGGCGTGTCGGTGTCGATCGGCGCGCAGTCCCCGGACATCGCCCAGGGCGTCGACACGGCGTACGAGTCCCGGGTCGAAGGCGACGAGGACGAGCTGGACAAGCAGGGCGCCGGCGACCAGGGCCTGATGTTCGGCTACGCGTCCGACGAGACGCCGACCCTGATGCCGCTGCCGATCTTCCTGGCGCACCGCCTGTCGAAGCGGCTGTCCGAGGTCCGCAAGAACGGCACGATCCCCTACCTGCGCCCGGACGGCAAGACGCAGGTCACCATCGAGTACGACGGCGACAAGGCCGTCCGCCTGGACACGGTGGTCGTCTCCTCCCAGCACGCCTCCGACATCGACCTGGAGTCGCTGCTGGCGCCCGACATCCGCGAGTTCGTCGTGGAGCCGGAGCTGAAGGCGCTCCTGGACGAGGGCATCAAGCTGGACACCGAGGGCTACCGTCTGCTGGTGAACCCGACCGGTCGTTTCGAGATCGGCGGCCCGATGGGTGACGCGGGCCTGACCGGCCGCAAGATCATCATCGACACCTACGGCGGCATGGCCCGCCACGGCGGCGGCGCCTTCTCCGGCAAGGACCCGTCCAAGGTGGACCGCTCGGCGGCGTACGCGATGCGCTGGGTCGCCAAGAACGTGGTGGCGGCGGGCCTGGCCTCGCGGTGCGAGGTGCAGGTGGCGTACGCGATCGGCAAGGCCGAGCCGGTCGGTCTGTTCATCGAGACCTTCGGCACCGCCAAGGTCGACGCCGAGAAGATCGAGAAGGCGATCGACGAGGTCTTCGACCTCCGTCCGGCCGCGATCATCCGCGACCTCGACCTGCTCCGCCCGATCTACTCCCAGACGGCCGCCTACGGCCACTTCGGCCGCGAGCTGCCCGACTTCACCTGGGAGCGCACGGACCGCGTGGACGCCCTGCGCGCCGCCGTGGGCCTGTAAGCCCACCTGCCATCGCCGAGGCCCGGCCTCCCTTCGGGGGCCGGGCCTCGCGGCGTTGTCCCCGCTCAGCGAGCCGCCGCCCGCCGGATCCGGCGCAGCACGCGGTCCCCGGACACGGACGAACACCCCAAAAGGGACCATCATGGTCACCGGCCGCGTCACGATGGCATCCACGCCCACGGAGAGCCGGTCTCAGGGATCCTCCCGAAGGGCCTTGAGCGAGATGACGACCACGCACTGATGCGTGCCGGCGATGATCACCTCGCCGATGACCCGATGACCCGCTGCCCCGGACGGACCACGTCCTCCGGGTGGTCGATGCGCGACCAGGTCAGATCGGGGACACCGACGAAACCCGTGCCGGGGCCGGTGTGGGCCGGCGGGCTTCGGCTGTCAGTGGTGTTTGGTAAGAATGCAAGCGTGAGCAGCGAGAACGGGGCGTCCCGAGCGGACGAAGAAGGCGGGGCCGAAGGGGCGCCGCCGGAGCAGCTCGCGCTCATCCGGGAGAGCGTGCGCAAGGCGAAGACGCCCCGCGCCAAGCCGCGGACCTGGCGAGGGGCCGCGCTCGCCAAGGAGCTGCCCGTCGCCCGCGTCCTGGTCGACAAGGGCGTGCTGCACCTCGACCGGTACTTCGACTACGCGGTGCCCGAGGAACTGGACGCTCAGGCGCAGCCCGGGGTGCGGGTGCGGGTGCGCTTCGGGGCCGGGCGGCACCGGGTGTGTGAAGGGCGTCGCGAGGGCGGCGGGCTCATCGACGGGTTCCTTGTCGAGCGGCGGGCCGAGTCCGAGTACACCGGGCCGCTGGCCGCCCTGGCCCAGGTCGTCTCGCCGGAGCCGGTGCTGAGCGAGGAGCTGCTGGGGCTCGCGCGAGCCGTGGCCGACCGGTACGCCGGTAGCCTCGCCGATGTGCTCCAGCTGGCCGTGCCGCCGCGCAGCGCGCGCGCCGAGCAGCGGCCCTCGCCCGCGCCGCTGCCGCCGCCGAAGGCACCCGAGACGGCGTCCTGGCAACGGTACGAGCACGGCGGAGCGTTCCTGGAGGCGCTGGCCACCGGCGGATCGCCCAGGGCGGTCTGGAACGCGCTGCCGGGCCCGCAGTGGAGCGAGGAGCTGGCCCGCGCCGTCGCCGCCGCACTCGCCTCGGGACGCGGCGCCCTCGTCGTCGTACCGGACGGGCGGGCCGCCGCGCGCGTCGACGCCGCGCTCACCGCCCTGCTCGGCACGGGACGGCATGCGCTGCTCACCGCCGACGCCGGGCCCGAGAAGCGGTACGCGCAGTGGCTGGCGGTGCGCCGGGGATCCGTACGGGCCGTGGTCGGGACGCGCGCCGCCATGTTCGCGCCCGTGCAGGACCTGGGACTCGTCGCCATCTGGGACGACGGCGACGACAGCCACAGCGAGCAGCACGCCCCGCAGCCGCACGCGCGCGATGTGCTGCTGCTGCGCGCCGCGCTGGACAGGTGCGGCTTCCTGCTCGGCGGATTCGACTGCACCGTCGAGGCGGCCCAGCTGGTGGAGAGCGGCTGGGCCCGGCCGCTGGCCGCCGGCCGGGAGCAGGTGCGCCGGGCCGCACCCCTGGTCCGGACGGTCGGGGACGACGACCTCGCGCGCGACGAGGCGGCCCGCGCCGCCCGGCTGCCGACCCTCGCCTGGCAGACGGCCCGCGAGGGGCTGCGGCACGGACCGGTGCTGGTGCAGGTGCCCCGGCGCGGTTACGCGCCCCGCATGGCCTGCGCCCAGTGCCGGGCGCCCGCCCGCTGCCGGCACTGTTCAGGGCCCCTCCAGGGCCAGGACGCAGGGGTTCTCCGGTGCGACTGGTGCGGGCGCGAGGAGGGCGCCTGGCACTGCCCTGAGTGCGGCGGCTTCCGGCTGCGGGCCCAGATCGTGGGGGCGCGGCGGACGGCCGAGGAACTGGGGCGCGCCTTTCCCGCCGTCCCGGTGCGCACCTCGGGGCGTGAGCATGTGCTGGACACGGTGCCGGGCACGCCCGCGCTGGTCGTGAGCACACCGGGAGCCGAACCGGTCGCCGAGGGCGGCTACGCGGCGGCCCTGCTGCTGGACGGCTGGGCCATGCTCGTACGCCCCGACCTGCGGGCCGGCGAGGACGCGCTGCGTCGGTGGATCGCGGCGGGCGCGCTGGTACGGCCGCAGAGCGAGGGGGGCACGGTGGTCGTGGTGGCCGAGCCGACCCTGCGGCCCGTGCAGGCGCTGGTGCGCTGGGACCCCGTCGGGCACGCGGTGAGGGAGCTGGCCGAGCGCGCCGAGCTGGGCTTCCCACCGGTGTCGCGGATGGCGGCCGTGTCCGGGACGCCGGCCGCTGTGGCCGAGTTCCTGGCCTCGGTCGAACTGCCGCCGGCCGCCGAGGTGTTGGGGCCGGTGCCGGTGCCGACGCCGCCGCCCGGGCGGCCCCGCAGGCCAGGAGCGCCGCCACCGGGCGAGCACTGGGACCGGGCACTGGTTCGGGTACCGCCGGGCAGCGGGTCCGCGCTGGCCTCCGCACTGAAGACCGCCCAGGCCGCCCGCATGGCCCGGGGGAGCGGGGAGCCGGTACGGGTACGGATCGATCCGGCGGATATCGGGTGACGGGTGGTTTCCTGGGTGTTCTCCCACCCGGGCACTGCCCGTTCGTGTACTGCCCGTTTCCAGTCGGCCGAGACGCTGGACACCTCGGGGGTCGCCCTCCCGGACGGCACCGGGAGGGCAGGGGAGGCGTCAGCCGTTGCGCGGGCTGGGGAACGCCGTCGGGCGGGCGTCGTCGCGCAGGGCGGGGCTGCCCGCCGTCGGCTGCGTGGGCATCGAGCGGGCCGCGGGGACCGTCGGGACCGTGGGCAGGGCGGTGTTCACATTGAGCGTGCGGGTCCCGGAGGGCTCCGGGGCTCGCTCCGCCTCGGCGGCCGCCTGGGTCGCGGCGCGGCGGGCGCCGTAACGGCGGTGCACCGCCTGCTTGGTGACCCCGAGCGCCGAGCCCACCGCGTCCCACGAGAAGCCGAGTGAACGGTCGAAGTCCACGGCGGCCGTGACCAGGGTTTCGACACTGTCCCGGAGTTCCTGGGCAAGGCGCACCGTCGGGGCGGGGGCGCGTCCGTAGACGACGAAGCCTGTGGACGGGCCGGAGCGGCGCGGGCGGTAGACATTGCCCAGCTGGGCGGTGAGGGTGCGCAGCGCGTCCACCTGTCGGCGGACCCGCTCGATGTCCCGCACCAGCAAGTGCAGGCTGGCCCGGGCCTGGGCGTCGTGGGTTGCGTGGTCGGCCATGAACAAGCCTCTCGAACCGGCGTTGAAAGGAATCGGGCCGCGAAAGCGGCCCTGTGCGGTCAACTCTTTCTTGACCAACGCGTGTGCGCTCCCCGGGTCACGGGGTGGGGGCGTACGGGCATATGCGTACGCCGGTCGACCATCCGCGCGCCGCCCGCCGCGCAGGCGGCGGCGCGCGGGAGCGGGCCTGGTCATAGACTGGTGCGCTGCCCGTCCAACCCCCGCCCGAGAGGCCCGATCCCGCCCATGAAGCTTGTCTTCGCCGGTACCCCCGAGGTCGCAGTTCCCGCTCTGGACGCTCTGATCGCCTCCGGGCGGCATGAGGTGGCCGCCGTCGTCACGCGGCCCGACGCGCCGGCCGGACGCGGGCGCAGGCTGGTCGCGTCGCCCGTGGCCGAGCGGGCGGAGGAGGCCGGGATCGAGGTGCTCAAGCCCCTCAAGCCGCGGGACCCCGAGTTCCTGGAGCGGCTGAAGGAGATCGCCCCGGACTGCTGCCCGGTCGTCGCCTACGGCGCCCTGCTGCCCAGGGTCGCCCTCGACGTCCCGGTCCATGGCTGGGTCAATCTGCATTTCTCGCTGCTGCCGGCCTGGCGCGGGGCGGCTCCGGTGCAGCACGCCATCATGGCAGGCGACGAGATCACCGGCGCCTCCACCTTCCTCATCGAGGAGGGGCTGGACTCCGGGCCCGTCTACGGCACCGTGACCGAGACGATCCGGGCCACCGACACCAGCGGCGACCTGCTCACCCGGCTCGCCTTCGCCGGCGCCGGGCTGCTCGCCGCGACCATGGACGGCATCGAGGACGGCACCCTGAAGGCCGTACCGCAGCCGGCCGAGGGCGTCACCGCCGCGCCGAAGATCACTGTCGAGGACGCGCTCGTCGACTGGGCCGCGCCCGCGCTGCGCGTCGACCGGGTCGTGCGCGGCTGCACCCCGGCGCCCGGCGCCTGGACCACCTTCCGCGGCGAGCGGCTCAAGCTCATCCAGGTCACGCCCGTGCCCGAGCGCACCGACCTCGCGCCGGGACGGATGGCCGTCGGCAAGAACAGCGTGCACGTGGGCACCGGTTCGTACGCCGTCGAGCTGCTCTGGGTGCAGGCGCAGGGCAAGAAGCCGATGCGGGCGGCCGACTGGGCCCGCGGCGTGCGCATCACCGACAGCGAGACGCTCGGCGGCTGAGGCCCCGGCCGAAGGGGGCGGCTCGGTATCGACGTAGGCTGGAACCGCACCTCTTCCTCATATCCGGAGCACCTTTTTCGTGAGCGAGCAGTCCCGGCGGCCGAACCGGCCCGCCAAGCCCTACCGTCGTCCGCAGAAGGACCCCGTCCGCATCCTGGCCTTCGAGGCGCTGCGCGCGGTCGACGAACGGGACGCGTACGCCAACCTCGTACTGCCGCCGCTGCTGCGCAAGGCCCGGGAGAAGGGCGACTTCGACGCGCGGGACGCCGCTCTCGCCACCGAGCTGGTGTACGGCACGCTGCGCCGGCAGGGGACGTACGACGCGGTGATCGCCGCCTGTGTCGACCGGCCGCTGCGCGAGGTCGACCCGCCGGTGCTCGATGTGCTCAGTCTCGGCGCGCATCAGCTGCTCGGGACGCGGATCCCGACCCACGCCGCTGTGTCCGCCTCCGTCGAACTGGCGCGGGTGGTGCTCGGCGACGGGCGGGCCAAGTTCGTCAACGCCGTGCTGCGCAAGGTCGCGCAGCACGATCTCGACGGATGGCTGGAGAAGGTCGCGCCGCCCTACGACGAGGATCCCGAGGATCACCTCGCCGTCGTCCACTCGCATCCCCGCTGGGTCGTCTCCGCGCTCTGGGACTCCCTCGGCGGCGGGCGCGCCGGTATCGAGGACCTGCTGGAGGCCGACAACGAACGGCCCGAGGTGACCCTGGTCGCACGGCCGGGGCGGGCCACCACCGAGGAGCTGCTGCGCGAGGACGCCGCCGTACCCGGACGCTGGTCGCCGTACGCCGTGCGGCTCGCCGAGGGCGGCGAGCCGGGCGCGGTCGAGGCGGTGCGCGAGGGGCGGGCCGGCGTGCAGGACGAGGGCAGCCAGCTGGTCGCCCTCGCGCTCGCCAACGCGCCCCTGGAGGGCTCCGACAGCGCGTGGCTGGACGGGTGTGCCGGGCCCGGCGGCAAGGCCGCGCTGCTGGCCGCCCTCGCCGCCGAGCGGGGCGCCACGCTGCTCGCCTCCGAGAAGCAGCCGCACCGGGCGGGGCTGGTCGCCCGGGCACTGGCCGGCAACCCGGGGCCGTACCAGGTCATCGCCGCCGACGGGACCCGGCCGCCGTGGCGGCCCGGCACCTTCGACCGGGTGCTGATGGACGTGCCGTGCACCGGGCTCGGTGCCCTGCGCCGGCGCCCCGAGGCCCGCTGGCGGCGCCGCCCGGAGGACCTGGAGAACTTCGCGCCGCTGCAGCGCGCCCTGCTGCACACCGCGCTCGACTCGGTGCGCGTCGGCGGGATCGTCGGTTACGCGACCTGCTCGCCGCACCTCGCCGAGACCCGCGCGGTCGTCGCCGACGTCCTCAAGCAGCGCCCGCAGACGGAGCTGATCGACGCCCGTCCGCTGCTGCCGGGCGTCCCGGCGCTCGGCGAGGGGCCGGACCTGCAGCTGTGGCCGCATCTGCACGGCACGGACGCCATGTACCTGGCCCTGATCCGCAGAACGGGCTGAAACACCGCTGGGGGCAGCGCCCCGCAAGGGGCCCGGAGAACTGCGCGACCGGCCCCCACCGGCCCGCGGACGACGCACAACCTCAAGGGACCGCCGTTACTGCCAAGCGCAGCGGCATGGCAGGCTTGGGGCATGGCCGCACAGATCAACCCCAGCATCCTGTCCGCCGACTTCGCCAGACTCGCGGAGGAGGCCAAGGCGGTCCAGGGCGCCGACTGGCTCCATGTCGACGTCATGGACAACCACTTCGTCCCGAACCTCACGCTCGGTGTGCCGGTCGTGGAGTCCCTGGCCCGTGCGACGGACACCCCGCTGGACTGCCACCTGATGATCGAGGACCCCGACCGCTGGGCGCCCCAGTACGTCGAGGCGGGGGCCTCCTCGGTCACCTTCCATGTGGAGGCGGCCGCCGCTCCTGTGCGACTCGCCCGGGAGATCCGCGCCAAGGGTGCCCGCGCCTCCATGGCGCTCAAGCCGGCGACGCCGATCGAGCCGTTCGAGGACCTTCTCCCGGAACTGGACATGCTGCTGATCATGACGGTCGAGCCCGGCTTCGGCGGCCAGGCGTTCCTCGACATCATGCTGCCGAAGATCCGCCGCACCCGTGAGCTGATCGGCAAGCACGGTCTTCAGCTGTGGCTGCAGGTGGACGGCGGTGTCTCGGCCTCGACGATCGAGCGGTGCGCGGACGCGGGAGCGGATGTGTTCGTCGCAGGCTCGGCCGTGTACGGCGCGCAGGACCCGGCCGAAGCGGTACGGGCACTGCGCAGCCAGGCGGAGGCCGCGACCGCCAAGGCATCCTGGGCATGCGACCACTGAGCCCGGCATGCGACCACTGAGCCACGGCTACATGAACGGTTAAGTGAACGGCCCCTATCAGGGCGGATCCGTAGCGCCGAATCTGCAAGGATGAACGGCGAATCCAGAGTGTGAACAGCAGTGAGGAGATCGCCGTGTCGGGTATGTCGGCGGGCCGGTCAGCCATGCGGATGGGACCCGCAGAGCTGGTGCAGGCGGCGGCCATGGCCCGCCGCTTCTACCTCGAGGGCAAGTCCAAGATCCAGATCGCTGAGGAGTTCGGCGTCAGCCGCTTCAAGGTGGCCCGGGTCCTGGAGACGGCTCTCGAACGGGATCTCGTACGCATCGAGATCCGCGTCCCGGCCGAGCTGGACGCCGAGCGCTCCGACGCGCTCCGCGCCCGCTACGGCCTGAGGCACGCAGTCGTGGTCGAGTCCCCGGCCGAGGCCGAGGAGACCCCCGACCCCGAGAACCTCGGCGAGGTCGCCGCCGACCTGCTCGGCGAGCTGGTCAACGAGGGCGACGTGCTGGGGCTGGCCTGGGGCCGGTCCACCATCCACATGGCGGCGGCGCTCGACCGGCTGCCGCCGTGCACGGTCGTGCAGCTGACGGGGGTGTACGACGCAGGGACCTCGGAGCGCGGCTCGGTCGAGGCCGTGCGCCGTGCCGCCCAGGTCTCGGGCGGCGACGCCCACCCGATCTACGCGCCGATGCTGCTGCCGGACGCGGCCACCGCGGCGGCGCTGCGTAACCAGACCGGGATCGCCCGGGCCTTCGAGTACTTCGACAAGGTCACGGTCGCCTGCGTCTCCATCGGTTCCTGGGAGCCGGGCATCTCGACGGTGCACGACATGCTCAGCGACGAGGAACGGGCGCACTACGCCTCGCTGGGCGTGGCCGCCGAGATGGCCGCGCACCTTTTCGACGCCGACGGGCGCCGGATCGGGCGTGACCTGGGGGAGCGCTGCATCACGGTCAAGGCCGACCAGCTGCGCCGTATCCCGGAGGTCGTGGCCATCGCCGGCGGGCAGCGCAAGGCGTCCGCGATCGACGCGGTGCTGCGGTCCGGGCTGGTCACCAGCCTGGTCACGGACACCTCGGCCGCGGACTACCTGATGACGGCCGGCCCGACCCCGAAGCCGGCCCTCAGCCGAGCGGACCCGGACGGGATCTGACAGGCCCCGTGGCCGTGCCGCGGGGCGGCCCCTCGGCGGGCCGGGGCGGGGCAGGGCTACGACGGCCGAGACGGGGCAGGTGAGCCGGGCATGGCCCTTACTGCTGACGGTGGCTGATGAGCCGGGCATGGCCACTCACGGCCGACCGCGGTGGGTGGGCCCGGCATGGCGCTCACGGCTGACCGCAGCGGGTGAGCCGGGGTGGTGTCTCGCGTCCGACCGGGCGGTTTGGCCGGGCGTGGCGGGTCGGGCGCTGGCTTGGTCGGGCGGGGGTGTCGGGGCCGGTGGGGGTAAGTGGGCTGAGCGTGGCCACTCACGTCTGACCGCGGCGGGTGAGCCGGGGGTGGTGTCTCGCGTCCGGCCGGGCGGTTTGGCCGGGCGTGGTGAGTCGGGCTCTGGCCGCGTCGGGTGGGTCGGCCGTGGCGTGTCGGGGCCGGTGGGTAAGTACTCACGGCCGACCGTGGCAGGTGAGCCGGGGGTGGTGTCTCGCGTCCGACCGGGCGGCTTGGCCAGGCGTGGTGAGTCGGGCCCTGGCCGGGTCGGGCGTGGCATGTCGAGGCCGGTCGGGGCAAGTGGGTTGAGCGGGGCGGGTCGGGAGCGGCCAGGTCGGCGACCCGAGGCCGCCGGGACAGGACATGGTTGTCAGGGTGTTGTCGGTCGTCGCCTCGCCTGCCCCTCGTCAAACGGCGACGCGGGTCGTGACAAGACGACGCGGGCCCTCGCGGATCACGGCGCGGTGCGCCGGATCGCGGCCGAGCCCGGCCCGGTGCGACGGGCCGCTGCGGGTCGTCGCGCCGACGGGGCAGGACGGGCGTGGCAGCATCATCGGCATGCTGCCGCAGTTCGTCCCCCACAGGCCAAGGCGGTCCCGCACGCCGCACCTCAGCCCCGGGCGGTCCCGAGAGCCGCGCCCTGCTCCCAGGGCCTCGCTTACGCCGCCCCCCAGCCCCAGGCGGCTCCGAGAGCCGCGTCCCGCCCCCAGGGCCTCGCTTACGCCGCCCTCTAGCCCCGGGCGGTCCCGAGAGCCGCGTCCCGCTCCGAGAGCCTCGCTTACGCCGCCCTCTAGCGGGCGGTCCCGAGAGCCGCGTCCCGCTCCGAGAGCCTCGCTTACGCCGCCCCCCAGCCCAGGGCGGCCTCGAGAGCTGCGTCTCGCTCTCAGGGCCTTTCTCACGCCGCCCCCCAGCCCCAGGCGGCTCCGAGAGCCGCGTCCCGCTCGCAGGGCCTTGCTCACGCCGCCCCCTGGCCCCGGGCGGTCCCGATTGCCGCGTCCCGCTCCCAGGGCCTCGCTCACGGCGCATTTCACTCCCGCTCCCGGAGCTTCGCCGGTGCCGCGTCCCGCTGCCGGGCGGGCCCTCGGGCTGCGCCGGGTGCTCGTGGGGCTGCTGGCCCTCGTGGTTGCCGTACTGCTCGCGGGGTGTTCGTCCGCGGGGAGTCCGGGAGGGGGATCCGGTGTCGGGGGGTCGCGTCCGGCCGGTACGGGTGCGTCCGCCCCGGCGTGGGCGCACGGCATGGGCACGGTCAGGGAGGCCCAGCTGCCGGCCGAGGCCCGCAGGACGCTCGCCCTCATCGACAAGGGCGGCCCCTTCCCGTACGCCAAGGACGGCGTCGTCTTCGGGAACCACGAAGGCCGGCTGCCCGGGCATCAGCGCGGCTACTACCACGAGTACACGGTCACCACACCCGGCTCACGCGACCGCGGGGCCCGGCGCATCGTCACCGGGCAGAGCGGGGAGATCTACTACACCGATGATCACTACAACTCCTTCCGGGCGGTACTGAGATGACCGAAGACCTGACAGGGCGGCTCGTCGTGACGCTGGACCTCGACGGTGTCACCGACAAGGCCGGGCTGATGGACCGCACCGCGCGGGCGCTGACGCTGCCCGACTGGTTCGGCCGTAACTGGGACGCGCTGGCCGACTCCCTCTCCGACCACACCGTCTGGCCCGACGGGGCCGTGGAGCAGGGACTGCTGATCGTCGTGCGCGGCTGGCGGTCGTACGCCGAGGCGGAGCCGGGCGAGTGGCGGACGGCCCAGGAGGTGTTCGCCGAGGCGGTGGACCGGACGCCCACGCTCGCCGTCGTGCTGGCCCTGGGCGATCCGCGGCGGCTTGGAGGATCCTCCTAGGTGATCGGCGGTCACCCTGGATGTTTCGTCGGGGTATGACAGCGGCCCCGACATGGGAGAATGAAGTACGTGCTCTTTCCCCTTGGCACACCTGTCCGGGGGTCACTTCTGAACGACTGGGATGTGCAGCACGTGCGTTTCCTCAATGACATCCAGCCCGCGTACGACCTGACGTACGACGACGTTTTCATGGTGCCGAGCCGCTCCGCGGTCGGATCGCGTCAGGGCGTGGACCTCAGCTCGCCGGACGGCACGGGCACCACCATCCCGCTCGTCGTCGCAAACATGACCGCCATCGCCGGCCGCCGCATGGCCGAGACCATGGCCCGCCGCGGTGGCCTGGTGGTCATCCCGCAGGACATCCCGATCGACGTCGTCACCGACGTGGTCTCCTGGGTGAAGAGCCGCCACCTGGTGCTCGACACGCCGATCGTCCTCGCCCCGCACCAGACCGTCGCCGACGCGCTCGCGCTGCTGCCCAAGCGGGCCCACAACGCCGGTGTGGTCGTCGACGAGAACCAGCGGCCCGTCGGTGTCGTCACCGACCAGGACCTGACCGGCGTCGACCGCTTCACGCAGCTCGAAGTCGTCATGTCCAAGGACCTGCTGCTGCTCGACGCCGACATCGACCCGCGCGAGGCCTTCAACCGGCTGGACGCGGCCAACCGCCGCTACGCCCCGGCCGTCGACAAGGACGGCAAGCTGGCCGGCATCCTCACCCGCAAGGGCGCCCTGCGCGCCACGCTGTACACGCCGGCCGTCGACGCGCAGGGCAAGCTGCGCATCGCCGCCGCCGTCGGCATCAACGGCGATGTGGCGGGCAAGGCCAAGCAGCTGCTCGACGCGGGCGTGGACACGCTCGTCATCGACACCGCGCACGGCCACCAGGAGTCGATGATCAGCGCCATCAAGCTGGTGCGCGCCCTCGACCCGCAGGTGCCGATCGTCGCGGGCAACATCGTCTCCGCCGAGGGCGTCAAGGATCTCGTCGACGCCGGTGCGGACATCATCAAGGTCGGTGTCGGCCCCGGCGCCATGTGCACCACCCGCATGATGACCGGTGTGGGCCGGCCGCAGTTCTCCGCGGTGCTGGAGTGCGCCGCCGAGGCGAAGAAGTACGGCAAGCACGTGTGGGCCGACGGCGGTGTCCGGCACCCGCGCGACGTGGCGATGGCCCTCGCGGCCGGTGCGTCCAACGTGATGGTCGGCTCCTGGTTCGCGGGCACGTACGAATCGCCGGGCGACCTCCAGCACGACGCCAACGGGCGTGCCTACAAGGAGTCCTTCGGCATGGCGTCCGCGCGCGCGGTGGCCAACCGCACGTCGGAGGAGTCGGCCTACGACCGCGCCCGCAAGGCGCTGTTCGAGGAGGGCATCTCCCACTCCCGCATGTTCCTCGACCCGGCCCGCCCGGGCGTCGAGGACCTGATCGACTCGATCATCGCGGGTGTCCGCTCCTCCTGCACCTACGCCGGCGCCGGCTCCCTGGAGGAGTTCGCCGAGAAGGCCATCGTCGGCATCCAGAGCGCCGCCGGCTACGCCGAGGGCAAGCCGCTGCACGCCAGCTGGAGCTGACCGGCGCGACACGTCCGTACGGCCCCCGTTCCTCTCCCCGTGAGGGAGGAGCGGGGGCCGTCGGCGTATCCGGGCACAGGGGGTGCGCGCAGGCGGCGGTGAGGTGGCTGTGCAACGGTCGGCAGCCCGGGCGCAACGATTTGTCATTCCGGTCCGATGAACGCAATGATCATCCGGGGACGCGCAAGGTTGCTGCATTACGCCCGTGAAGGCCTGACTCATAGGGTGCTCGTCTGTACGTGGCGTGGCGGGGACTCCGCTCGGTGGTTCCTGCCCTCGCAGGGCTGCCCCGGTCCCCGTCCGCAATGACCGGCAGGATTAAGGAGCCAGCGCGTGCTCGACCAAGGCGCACCCCCGCACGACCGCACAGCGACCGCCCCCGCGTCCCCGGGCTTCGCCGCGCGCCTCATGCGGCGCAAGCCCGTGGAACGCCTGGTCGCGGAGGGCGGCCAGGGCGAGGGGGGCTCGCTGCGGCGCTCCCTCGGCCTCTGGCAGCTGACCATGATCAGCATCGGTGCCACGCTCGGTACCGGCATCTTCGTGGTCCTCGGCCAGGCCGTCCCCAAGGCGGGCCCGGCCGTCACCCTGTCCTTCGTGATCGCCGGTCTCACCGCGCTGTTCTCGGCCCTGTCCTACGCCGAGCTGGCGGGCACCATCCCGGTCTCCGGCTCCTCGTACTCGTACGCATACGCAACCATGGGCGAACTGATCGCCTGGGTCTGCGGCTGGTGTCTGCTGCTGGAGTACGGCGTCTCGGTGGCCGCCGTGGCCGTCGGCTGGGGCGAGTACCTCAATGAGCTGCTGGACGGCACGATAGGCGTGACCATCCCGACGGCCCTGTCGGCTCCGCCCGGCGACGGCGGCATCTTCAACCTGCCCGCCCTGATCGTCGTGCTCCTCGCGATGGCGTTCCTGCTCGGCGGCGCCAAGGAGTCCGCGCGGGCCAACACCATCATGGTGTGCGTGAAGATCGCCGCGCTGATCCTGTTCTGCGCGATCGGCTTCATGGGCTTCAAGTCCGGTAACTACGCGCACTTCATGCCGCTCGGCATGGCGGGCGTCAGCGGCGCCGCCGGCACGCTGTTCTTCTCGTACATCGGCTTCGACGCCGCCTCCACCGCCGGTGAGGAGGCGAAGGACGCCCAGCGCGACCTGCCGCGCGCCATCATGCTGTCCCTGGTCATCGTGACCGCCCTGTATGTGCTGGTCGCGGCCGTCGCCGTCGGCGCGAAGCCGTGGCGGAAGTTCAACGACTCGGAGGCCGCGCTCGCCGGGATCATGAAGGACGTCACCGGGCAGGGCTTCTGGGCCACCCTGCTGGCCTTCTGTGCCGTCATCGCCATCGCGAGCGTCGTCCTGACCGTGCTCTACGGCCAGACCCGCATCCTGTTCGCCATGTCCCGCGACGGCCTGGTGCCCAAGATCTTCGCCAAGGTGCACCCGACGACCGGTGCGCCCCGCGCCAACACGGTGATCGTCTCCCTGTTCTGCGGTGTCCTCGCCGCCGCGATCCCGCTGGGCCAGCTGGCCGATGCCACCAGCATCGGCACGCTGTTCGCCTTCGCGCTGGTCAACGTGGCCGTCGTGGTGCTGCGCCGGACGCGCCCGACCATGAACCGCACCTTCCGCGTGCCGCTGTCTCCGCTGCTGCCCGCGCTGGGCTTCGGCTTCTGCGTCTGGATGATGGGCAGCCTGTCGAGCGTCACCTGGATCGTGTTCGGTGTCTGGATGGCCGTCGGGCTCGTGTTCTACTTCGTATACGGCTATCGCCGTTCCCGTCTCGCGGCCGGTGCGGACCTCGCGGTGACGGCAGAGAAGTGACCGAACCGAAGAAGTGAACCACCCCCTGTGCTGAACGATCTCGACGAACGCATCGTGCACGCCCTCGCCGAGGACGCCCGCCGCTCCTACGCGGACATCGGGCAGATGGTCGGCCTGTCCGCGCCCGCGGTGAAGCGGCGCGTGGACCGGCTGCGGGCCACCGGAGCCATCACCGGATTCACCGTCCGGGTGGACCCGGCGGCGCTCGGCTGGGAGACCGAGGGCTACATCGAGATCCACTGCCGGCGCAACACCTCGCCGGAGACCATCCAGCGGGGCCTGGAGCGCTATCAGGAAGTCGTGGCCGCGTCGACCGTCACCGGCGACGCGGACGCGATCGCCCAGGTCTTCGCGTCCGACATGCGTCACTTCGAGCGGGTGCTGGAACGTATTGCCGGGGAGCCGTTCGTGGAGCGCACCAAGTCGGTGCTGGTGCTCTCGCCGTTGCTGCGCCGCTTCTCCTCCGGCGCGCCGGGGTAAGCGCGGATTCCAGCCCGGGGCGCATCGGCGTTCGCCGGGTGCGGGTGGTCTGTGGCTGATCGCGCAGTTCCCCGCGCCCCTTTCGGGCATGCTGGACCGCAGCACCCTCAGGGGCGCGGGGAACTGCGCGAGAAACCACGACGCACCCGCACCCGGCGACGGCGAAAGCGCCCCGAGTTCTATTCCGCGGACTTCCGCGTCAGCGCATTGCTCCCGATCGAGTTCCGCACGCTGAAGCTCACCGCGTCCGGGCGGTAGCGGTCGTCGGACCACTCCACCGGCCGCCCTTCACGCGTCGTCGTCACGCGCCGCACCCGCAGCAGCGGACTCGTACGGCGTACCCGCAGCAACTCGGCGTCCTGCGCGCCGCTGGCCACCGCGTCGATGATGTGCTCGCCGTAGGCGAAGACCAACCCCGTGTCGTCGTACAGGCGTTGGGTGACCGAGGGGCAGTCCGGCTCGATCGACTCCACCGCCGGGGAGATCCAGTCGGCGTACACGGTCCGCTCCAGCAGCACTGGGTCGCCGTCCAGGCCGCGCAGTCGAAGCACGTGCAACACCCGTGTGCCGATGGGCAGTTGGAGGCGCACGGCGTCCTCGTGGGTGGCCGGGCGGTACTCCTGTGTCACCACGTGGCCCGTGGCCTCGCGGCCCATCGCGCGCGCCCACTGGGCGAAGCTGCGCAGCTCCTCGAAGCTCTGGCTGCGGCGGCTGGCGAGCACGACGCGCCGGGCGCCCTGGCGGGAGCCGATGAGGCCCTCGGAGGTGAGGGTCGCGACGGCCTGGCGGACCGTGCCGCGTGAGACGCCGTAGTGCGTCGCGAGTTCCGACTCCGAGGGCAGGCGGCTGCCGACCGTGTACTCCTCGCGGTCGATCGCCCGCCGCAGTTCGTCGGCGATCTCCTCGTGTCGCGCGGTCATGCTTCCCCTCTGCTCAGGTCACTGTGCACAGCGTGACCAGCCTAATCGACACACCTTGGTGATCCGTGTCAGCCGGAAGTGTGCAGGGAAACGGGGGGCGGTGTTTCGCCGTTGTTTACGAACAGGACACCCGCGACCGGCGTACTGAGGCCAACTTGTTCAGACAAGTTCTCCCCTCCCTCCTCATGCGTCCCCCTGGAGAGACCATGACCGTGTCCCTGCCGAGAAACGCCGTGCTCGGCGGCTCCCTCGCCGTCGTCGCCGCGCTCGCGCTGAGCGCCTGCGGCGCCGCCCCCGACAACGCGTCGACCACCACCAAGGGCGGCAAGAGCGCCGCCACCGCCACCTCCGCGGCCGACTTCGGCGGCATGGACGCCCTGGTCAAGGCGGCCAAGAAGGAGGGCACGCTGCACATCATCGCGGTGCCCCGCGACTGGGCCAACTACGGCGCCGTCATCGACGGCTTCCAGAAGAAGTACGGCATCAAGATCCAGGACGAGAACCCCGACGGCACCAGCCAGGACGAGATCAACGCCGTCACCACCCGCAAGGGCCAGGACCGCACCCCCGACGTCCTCGACCTGGGCTCGTCGTTCGCGCTCAGCGCCGCCCAGCAGGGTCTGCTCGCGCCGTACAAGGTCGCCTCCTACGGCGACATCCCCGAGGCCCAGAAGGACCCGCAGGCCCGCTGGTACAACGACTACGGCGGCTATGTCTCCATCGGCTGCGACGCCAAGCGCGTCAAGCAGTGCCCGACCAGCTTCAAGGACCTCCTCAAGCCCCAGTACAAGGGCCAGGTCGCGCTCAACGGCAACCCCACCAAGTCCGGCTCGGCCTTCGGCGGCGTCTACGCGGCTGCCCTCGCGAACGGCGGCTCCTTCGACAGCATCCAGCCCGGCCTGGACTTCTTCGCCAAGCTGAAGAAGAACGGCAACTACACGCCGGTCGAGTCCACCCCGGCCACCGTCGAGAAGGGCGAGACGCCCATCTCCATCGACTGGGACTACCTGAACGCCGGCTACGCCGACGAGTTCAAGTCCAAGGGCCTCGACTGGAAGGTCGTCATCCCGAGCGACGGCCAGTACGCCCAGTACTACTCGCAGGCCATCAACAAGGACGCCCCGCACCCGGCGGCCGCCCGCCTGTGGCAGGAGTACCTGTACAGCGCCGAGGGCCAGAACCTGTGGCTCAAGGGCTACGCCCGCCCGGCGCTGATGACCGCCCTGGAGAAGGCCGGCACGCTCGACAAGACGGCCGCCGCCAAGCTCCCCAAGGTCACCGGCACCCCCTCCTTCCCGACCGAGGACCAGCAGAGCAAGGCCAAGACGGTCATCGCCCAGGGCTGGGGTAAGGCCGTCTCCGGATGACGACCGCTCTTCCGCGTACGGACGTGGCGCCCGTCGCTTCGGCGAAGCGGCGGCGCCGCGCCCCCGGCTGGCTCGCCGTGCTGCCGCTGCTGGTGTTCACGGCCATCGCCTTCGGCCTGCCCGCGCTGGCCATCGTGAACGGCGCCTTCTCGGTCGACGACGCCGCCACCGGCGCCACCCGCTACACCGGCGCCAACATGGCGGCCTCGCTGCAGGGCCCGTACCTCACCGCCCTGCTCGGCAGCGTCAAGCTGTCCGCGATCTCCGCCGCGCTCGGCGCCCTGCTCGGGCTGCCGCTCGCCCAGGCCGTGGTCAGCTCCCGCTCCCGCTGGCTGCGCGAGGCCGTGCTGACCGCCTCCGGTGTGCTCGCCAACTTCGGCGGGGTCCCGCTCGCCTTCGCCTTCGTCGCCACCCTCGGCAACGCCGGCGTCCTCACCGTCCACCTGGGCCTGAAGGACAGCGGCTGGGACCTCTACAGCTTCTGGGGCCTGGTCCTCGTCTACCTGTACTTCCTCATCCCGCTCATGGTCCTCACCATCACGCCCGCGCTGGACGGCCTGCGCGCGCAGTGGCGCGAGGCCGCGCTGAACAACGGCGCCACCGGTGTGCAGTACTGGCGGCACGTGGCCCTGCCCGTGCTCGCGCCCTCGCTGCTCGGCGGTCTCGTGCTGCTGTTCGGCAGCGCCTTCGCCGCCTACGCCACCGCCGCCGCGATGGTCGGCAGCGCGGTGCCGCTGGTCACCCTGCAGATCGCCGACACCCTGTCCGGCAACGTCCTGGTCGGCCAGGAGAACGTCGCCCTCGCCCTCAGCCTCGACATGGTCCTGGTGGCGGGCCTGGTGATGGCCGTGTACCTGCCCCTTCAGCGACGGAGTGCCCGATGGCTCGACGCCTGACCCCGTGGCGGTGGGTCGTCCTCGGTTTCGCCGCCCTGTACTTCCTGGTGCCGCTCGCCGCCTCCGTGATCTTCACGGTCGACGTGCCCGGCCAGGGCGTCACCTTCGACGCCTACACGAAGATCGTCTCCGCCGACGGCTTCCTGTCCAGCCTGTTGCTCTCGCTGGAACTGGCCGTGACCACCATCGCGGCCGTGCTGCTGCTGATGGTGCCCGCCGTGGTGGCGCTCCGGCTCGGCTCGCCCCGGCTGCGCCCGGTGGTGGAGGTGGTGTGCTCGCTGCCGCTGGTGGTGCCGCCCATCGCGTTCGTCGCCGGGATCGCCACCGTGCTGAAGTGGGGCCCTGAGCATCTCTCCCGGACGCCGCTGTTCGAGACGTTCGTGGTGATCCAGAACGACAACTTCCCCGTCGTGCTGGTCCTCGCCTATGTCGTGATGGCCCTGCCGTTCGTGTACCGGGCCCTGGACGCCGGACTGCGCGCCATCGACGTACGGACCCTCGTCGAGGCCGCCCGCAGCTGTGGCGCCTCCTGGCCGCAAGCCCTGGTCCGCGCCGTACTGCCCAATCTGCGCGGGGCCCTGCTGAACGCGTCCTTCCTCACGCTGGCCCTGGTCCTCGGCGAGTTCACGGTCTCCCATCTGCTCGGGTACGCGCCCTTCGCCGTGTGGATCTACAACGTCGGCGGCGAACAGGCCCAGATGTCCGTCGCCGTCTCCGTGCTCAGCCTGCTCGTCACCTGGGCCCTGCTCCTCGCGCTCGCCGGTGCCGGCGGCCGCAACCGAACCGCTTCCTCCCGGGGATGACACACATGACCGCCACCCTGACCGAGACCCGCACCCAGGCCGCGACGGTGGAATTCCGTTCACTGCGACGGGAGTTCGGGCCAACCGTCGCCCTCGACGGGCTCGACCTGACCGTCCGGCCGGGCGAGTTCCTGGCCCTCCTCGGCCCGTCCGGCTGCGGCAAGACCACCGCGCTGCGCATGCTCGCCGGGTTCGAACACCCCGACTCCGGAGCCGTACTGGTGGACGGCGAGGACATCACCCACGTCCCGGCCCACCGCCGCGACGCCGGGATGGTCTTCCAGTCGTACAGCCTCTTCCCGCATCTGAGCGCCGTCGACAACGTCGCCTTCGGGCTGCGCATGCGCGGCGTGCGCACGGCCGAACGGCGCGCCCGCGCAGCCGAGCTGCTGGAGCTGGTGGGCCTCGCCGACAAGGGCGAGCGCTATCCGCACCAGCTCTCCGGCGGCCAGCAGCAGCGCATCGCGCTGGCCCGCGCCCTGGCCCTGCGCCCGCGCGTGCTGCTGCTCGACGAGCCGCTGTCCGCGCTGGACGCCAAGGTGCGGCTCTCCCTGCGCGAGGAGATCCGCCGCCTCCAGCAGGAACTCGGCATCACCACCCTCTTCGTGACACACGATCAGGAGGAGGCCCTGTCGGTCGCCGACCGGGTCGCCGTCATGCGCTCCGGCCGCCTCGAACAGTGCGCCGAACCCGCCGAGTTGTACGGCCGCCCTGCCACCGCCTTCGTCGCCGAGTTCGTCGGCACCATGAGCCGGCTCCCCGGCGAGCTGACGGACGGCACGGTCCAGGTGCTCGGGCAGCGGCTGCCGGCCGACGGCGAGCTGCCGGACGGCCCGGTGGACGTGCTGGTGCGGCCGGAGTCCCTCCGGGTGAGCACCGACGAGCAGGGCACCGCCCGCGTCGTCGCCACCGCCTTCCTCGGCGCGGTCGTCCGGGTCACCGTACGGCTCGCCGACGGCACCGAGGCCAAGGCCGACCTGCCCGCACACGAGGCCGCCGGGCTCGGCGCCGGAACCGCCGTCGGCGTGTCGCTGCCGGAGCGGCCGGTGCTCGTGGCCGAACGTACCCACAAGTGAGGAACAACCCGAACATGACCCCCCACACCGCCCTTCAGGCGGTTCTGTTCGACATGGACGGCACGCTCGTCGACACCGAGCGGCTGTGGTGGGAGGCGGTGGAACAGGTCGCCGGCCGCCCGCTGACCGAGGACGACCAGCCGGACGTGCTCGGCCGCCCGGTCGAGCACACCGCCGCCTGGCTCGCCACGGCCACCGGCAGGCCGGCCGACGATCTCGCGGCCGTCCTGCACCGCGAGTTCGCCGACCGCGTCCGCACCGGGACCGTGCCCCGGCCCGGCGCGCTGGACCTGCTGGACGCGCTGGCCGCCGCCGGTATCCCCGCCGCCCTGGTCACCGCGTCCCCGCGCGCGGTCGCCGACGTCGTCCTCGACGCCCTCGGCGCCGACCGGTTCGCGGCCTCCGTCACCGCCGACGACACCGCCCGCACCAAGCCGGCCCCCGACCCCTACCGGGCCGCCTGCCGCGCCCTCGGCGTCGACCCCGCCGCCTGCGTCGCCGTCGAGGACACCGAGACCGGCGTCGCCTCCGCCGAGGCCGCCGGCTGCGCCGTCCTCGCCGTGCCGTCCCTCGCGCCGATCGACACCGCGCCCGGCCGCACCGTGCGGGACAGCCTCGCCGGCGTCACCGTCCAGGACCTGCGGAGCATGGCCGCGCCCGAACTGCGCGTCATGAGCTGGAACCTGTGGCTCGGCGGCAGCGAGGTCGACGACCACCGCGCCAAGCAGCTCAAGGCCATCCTGGAGAGCGGTGCCGACGTCGTCGGACTCCAGGAGACGGGCGGGAGCGCGGCCCAGGAGCTGGCCGAGGCGCTCGGCTGGCACCACCACCGGGCCGGCGAGAACCTCGGCGTCATCAGCCGCCCCCCGATCACCGCCCGCTTCGGCGACCCGGACGTCGGCTTCTACGGCGCCGCGGGCGTCCGGATCGCCGTGGCGCCCGGCCGCGAGGTCGATGTGTGGACCGCGCATCTGCACTACACGCCGTACGGACCCTACGAGGCCCACTTCGACGGGCTTCCGGCGGCGCAGCTGATCGCCCACGAGGAGCTGCGGCTGACCCAGATGCGGGACGCGCTGGCCCACATCGCCGCGTCCTCGCGCGAGGGCGTCCCGGTCGTCCTCGTCGGCGACTTCAACTGCCCCTCGCACCTGGACTGGCCGGACGTGGCCTGGCCGGTGACGAAGGCCGCCGAGGACGCGGGCCTCGCCGACTCCTACCGCGAGGCCCACCCGGACCCGGCCGCCGCACCCGGCCACACCTGGTCGCCGATCCACCCGGTGCACGAGGACGGCAGCGGGCGGCCCGAGCCGCAGGACCGGATCGACTACGTCCTGCACCGGGGCCTGACCGTGCGGGACGCGCGGACCCTCGTCACGGGCAGCCCGCGGCCCTGGCCGGACGTCGCGGACAACGACTGGCCGTCCGACCACGCGGCGGTCGTCACCACCTTTGTGCTGCCCGCGAGGTGACCGCGGGTTACCGCAGGTCACCATTGCGGTCCGGGGTGACCATCCCGTAGGTTGTGCCGCGCTCACCGCTCACTACTGACTGGTAACACCGGCAGGTACCCCATGCGCTGGCCCCTCGGCCGTCCCACCACCGTCCGTGCGCGGATCGTGGCGCTCGCGCTCGCCCCGGCCGTCGCGCTGATGGCGCTGTGGAGCTTCGCCATGTGGTCCGTCACCGGCGAACTGCGCGCGCTGGTCCGGGTCCAGGGGGTGTACGAGGACTTCGGCACCCCCGTGGACACCGCGATCGGGCAGATCCAGATCGAGCGCCGGATGTCGGCGGCCTACCTGGGCGCCCGGCTCGACACGGCCACCGCGAGCGAACTGCTCGGCCAGCAGCGCCGTACCGACCAGGCCGTCGACGCCATGCGGCAGGCGGTACAGCACGGCGACCGCGGTCGGCTCACGGACCGTCAGCGGCAGGCGCTGGACGCCATGGTCACGGCCACCGGCAAGCTGGACGGGCTGCGCTCCCAGGTGCTGTCCCGGCGCATCACCTGGGATCGGGCCGTCGGCGAGTACAGCGCGCTCGTGGAGCCCGGCTTCGACGTGCAGTCCACACTCACCGCCCTCCAGGCCGGCCAGCTCGCCCGCGAGGCACAGGTCGTCATCGAGCTGGTGCGGGTACGGGAGTTCGTCTCACGGGAGGACGCGCTGGTCGCCGGTGCACGGGCGGCGGGCACGCTGACCGACCGGCAGTACGACACCCTGATCGCGACCGTCGAGGACCGCCGGGTCTTCGAGCGGACGTACGTACCCGACCTGCCCGGCGACTCGCGTGCGCTGTTCGAGGAGTTCCAGCGCGGGGATCTGTACGGCTCGCTGGTGCACGGCGAGGACGCGCTGCTGCGGGCCGGGGCCGCCGGTGCCGGGAAGGCCGTCGCGGCGGACACCTGGCGCTCCACCACCGACCGGGCCGTCGTCCGCTACCGGGAACTGTGCACCACGTCCGCCGAGAACTCCGCCGCCCGCGGCCGGGCCTTCGCCTACCAGGAGCTGACCAAGGCGGCCGTCGTCGGACTGGTGGGACTCGTCGCCGCCGGGCTGTCGCTGTGGTTCGCGGTGCGCGGTGCGCGGCGCATCTCGCGGCGCCTGGAGACCCTGCGGGACGCCGCCGACGTCCTGACGAGGGACCGACTGCCCGACGTCATGCGCAGACTGAGCGCCGGGGACGAGGTGGACGCGCTGGTCGAGGCGCCGCCGCTGGCCGCCGACGAGGAGCGCGACGACGAGATCGGGCAGGTCGGCCGGTCCTTCAACACCGCGCGGCTCGCCGCCGTCGAGGCCGCCGTCAAGCAGGCGACGCTGCGCCGCGGCCTGTTCGCGGTCCTGCTCAACATCGCCCGCCGCAACCAGGCCCTCGTGCACCGGCAGTTGAAGCTGGTCGACACCCTGGAACGGCGCACCGAAGACCCCGACGTGCTGCGCGAGCTGTTCCGCATCGACCACCTGACCACCCGCATGCGCCGGCACGCGGAGAGCCTGATCATCCTCTCCGGCGCAGCCCCCGGCCGCCGTTGGCGCCGGCCCGTGCCGGTCGCGGACGTCGTCGCCTCGGCCGTCGGCGAGATCGAGGACTACGCGCGCGTGGTCGTGCCGCCGATGCCGGAGATCGGCGTCGCGGCGGACGCCGTCGCCGACGTCGTCCATCTGATGGCCGAACTCCTGGAGAACGCCGCGGTGTTCTCGCCGCCGCACACCCAGGTCACCCTGCGCACCGGGCATGTCGGCAGCGGGTTCGTGCTGGAGATCGACGACCGCGGCCTCGGCCTCGACGCGGACGCGCGCGCCCAGGCCCACAGCACCCTCACCGACCCCGACGCCTTCGACCCCACCCGCCATGACCGGCTGGGCCTCTATGTCGTCGGCCGCCTCGCCGCCCGGCACGGCATCGAGGTCACGCTGCGCGATTCGCCCTACGGTGGGACGACCGCGGTGGTCCTGCTGCCGGAAGGGGTGCTGGCGGAGGTGGCACCGGCGGTGTCCGGGCCTGTGTCGCTCGAGCAGCGCGGACAGGGGGCCACCGTAAGAGAGTTGCCGACCCGGAGACGAGCGGCCGCGCCCTCGCCCGCTCCCGCCCCGGTCGTCGTACCCGAAGCGCCGACGCCCCCGCCGGTCCTGCCCACCCGGATCCGGCAGGCCTCGCTCGCGCCGGAGTTGCGGGACGAGCCGCAGCCCCGGGAGGACCGGGCCGGGGCGGAGGCGGACGCCGAGGAGATGCGGGCGATCTTCGGCGCCTTCCAGCGCGGCCTCGCCCGCGGCCGCAGGGGCCTGCCGCCGACCGACGAGGCCGGTGCCGCACAGCCGACGGCACCGCGGTCCCCGAGGAGCGCGGGAAACGACGCGACCAGCCCCCACGCCCCCGCACCCGCACCCGCTTCCGCCCCCGACCACCCATCCGCCCCCGACCACGCGGACGACGAGCCCACCGACGCCGACACCGTGACCACCCAAGCCCACGAAGGGACGGACACCGACGATGCCCGGTGACGAACAGGGACCCGAGCAGTCCGCCGAGCCCAGCGGAGCGCTCGGCTGGCTGCTGGACGACCTCGTGGCGCGTACCGAACATGTCCGCCAGGCCGTGCTGCTGACCGCCGACGGACTCCCGCTCAGCAGCTCGGAGGGGATGCGCCGACAGGACATCGAGCATCTGGCCGCCGTCTGCGCCGGCTTCCACAGCCTGGCCCGGTCGGCGGGCGAGCGGTTCGCCGCAGGTGGTGTGCGGCAGACCATGGTGATGCTCGACGACGCCTACCTCTTCATCACCCCGGCCGGACACGGCAGCCGGCTCGCCGTCCTCAGCGAGGCCGGTACCGACGTCGGGCAGCTCGCCCACGAGATGGCCCTGCTGGTCCGCCGCCTCGGCCGCCACCTGGACGCGGCCGCCCGCACGACCAGATGATCCCGCGGTGAGCGACGAGCACTGGTACGAGGACGAGACCGGGCCGATGGTGCGCCCCTACACGGTGACCCGGGGCCGCACCCGGCCCTCGGGCGCGCACGCCATCGACCTGATGTCCCGGGTCACCGCGCTGGAGACCGACGCGCAGCGGCCGGACATCGACCACGCCCGCGCCGCCCTGCTCGCTGTGATCCGGCGCGGCCCCCGTCCCGTCGTGGAGCTGGCCGCGGACGCCGACCTGCCCCTGACCGTCCTCCGGGTCCTGCTCGGTGACCTGGCCGAGGCGGGCCTGGTCCGCATCGACGCGCCCCGGCGGCTGCCGGTCAGCGGTCCGGCTGCCGATCCGGGTCTGCTGCGGGAGATCATGGAGCGGCTGAGGGAGCTGTAGCCACGGCGCCGCCCTCGTCGAGGCCCCGCCCCACGAGTTCGGCCAGCAGGGCGGCCGTCGCCTCGTCGGCCGGCAGGAACGCCTCGAGCCGCAGCTCGGCGACGGTGACATCGGTGGCCGTGCCGAAGTGCGTGAGGGTCGTGATCAGCGTCAGCTCCCGGTCGTCGTCCGGACCGGGTGCGCGCAGCCGTAGCGGTACGGCGAAGCCCAGGTGGTCCGGTGACTCGCGCGGCCGCGCCGGTGCCAGCTCGGCGAGTTCGGCCGCCAGCCGCCGCAGCCGGTGGTCCGGGTTGCGCACGCTCTCGGCCCCGACCCGGTCGATGATGTGCCACGCCCACTCCTCGAGATTGACGATGCGGGGCGCCAGGCCCTGCGGATGCAGCAGCACCCGGGGAACGCTCACGGGCGGCACGAGCAGACGCGGGGCCGCACTGGCGGTCAGCGCATGGAAGGCGGCGTTGGCCGAGACGAGATCGCCGTGCCGGTCGACGACCACCGCCGGGTACGGCAGATGACCGTCCAGGATCCGTTCGAGCGCGCTGCGCACCGCATCGAGCCGTGGGTCGTCCAGGGGGGTCCGCGGGTACGCCGGTGCGAATCCGGCCGCGAGCAGCAGTTCGTTGCGCTCGCGGATCGGCACCTCCAGGGATTCGGCGAGCCGGATGATCATCGACCGGCCGGGGGCCGACCGGCCGCTCTCGATGAAGCTGACGTGCCGCTGTGTGGTGCCCGCGCGCAGGGCCAGCTCCAGCTGGCTGACGCGCCGCCGGGTGCGCCACTCGCGCAACGCGTCCGCGAAGGGGCCTCTGGCCGATTCACCGATCATGCCTCCTGTGTAGCCCGTCCGGCCGTGGCCGGGCGATACCCCGCGGGGAATTGCCGCCGCCGGCGAGGCGCAGCAGGGTCGTCGCCGTACACCGGCCCTGCGCAACCGAGGGGAACGACGACCATGGCCGACACCCACATCGAGAACCACACCGACACCGGCCCCGCCACGGTGCGCAGCTATCACCTCGGCAGCGGCGGCGGCCTGGAAGGCCTCTCGCTGCGCTCGCACGAGCCCCGCACCCCCGGTCCCGGCGAGGTCGCGGTCGCGGTCCGCGCCGTCTCGCTCGGCTTCCGCGAACTCCTGGTGCTGCACGGACGGTATGTGCTGCCCGTCAGACCGGACGTCGTACCGGTCTCGGACGGGGCAGGCGAGGTCGTCGCCGTCGGACCGGACGTCCGCCGGGTACGCCCGGGCGACCGCGTCGCCTCCACCGTGTTCCCGCACTGGCTGGACGGCCCGCTGGAACCGGACCTCCTGCCCCAGCTCGGCGGCACGCTCGACGGCATGCTGACCGAGCTGGCGATCCTCCCCGAGACCGCTCTCGTACCCGTCCCCGGCCACCTCTCCTACGCCGAGGCGGCGACCCTGCCCTGCGCCGCCGTCACGGCATGGAACGCGCTGACCGGCGACGGCCACGGAGTGCGCGGCGGACAGACCGTGCTGACCACCGGCTCCGGCGGGGTGTCCCTGTTCGCGGTGCAGTTCGCGAAACTCCTCGGCGCCCGCGTGATCGCCACCACCGGCAGCCCCGACAAGGAGGGGCGCCTGCGCGACCTGGGCGCCGACGAGGTCGTCGACCGCCGTGATGTCCCGGACTGGCACAGCGCGGTCCGGGCGCTCACCGGGGGGCGGGGCGTCGACCGTGTCATCGACACCGCGGGGACGCTGGAGCAGTCCCTGAAGTCGGTCGCCGTCGAGGGCCATGTCGCCCTCGTCGGATCCGTCTCCGGCGCCTGGTCCCCGATCGACCCCCGGCTGCTGTTCGGCGTCGCCGCCACCGTCCGGGCGGTGGCCGTCGGCAGCCGCGCCCAGTTCACCGCCATGAACGACGCCATCACCGCGCACCGGCTGCGACCGGTCGTCGACCGGGTGTTCCCGTTCGAGCGGGCCGCCGAGGCCTACCGGTACTACGAGTCGGCGAGCCCGCTCGGAAAGGTGGTCATCAGCGTCGGGTGACCCTCACAGATCCGGGTTCCACGGGACGACCTTGAAGTCGCCCGTGCCCTGCTTCACCTTCTCGAAGGGAGCCGACGACACACAGGGCGGCAGATCCTTGGTGTCCCTGGGACTGCCGACCCCCGCCCAGCTGTAGCCCAGCCGGTCGTGCCGGCCGAGGTCGTGGACCGTGACGCCGACCCGCTTGCCCTTGGCCCCGGGCAGGTCCGACGCCGTGATCACACCGGACACGACGGCGACCTTCCCGTCGGTGACCAGGCAGTCCACCTTCGCCTTGGCCCAGGCACCGTTGCCGTGCAGGTAGTGGCTGAAAGCGAACGTGCCGGTGGCCTTCTGCGGATTCCTGGTGTCCTTCGCCGCCAGATGCGCATCGAAGGAGAAGGTGATGTCGTCCCCGGCCGACCGGTACAGCTTGGCCCTGCCGGTGAGGGAGGCGGCCTCACGCTGGTGCTGCCGCTGCGGGCTGTCCCCCGAGGCCATCGCCGACCCGGCCGCTCCGGCGGTGATCAGCAGGGCGACGGCGCTGGCGGCGATCTTCGTACGGCGCTGCATGGCGGTCCTTTCCGCAGGTCAAACGCGTTGACTGAACGCTCACCACTCTCACGGCGGCGGGCCGCGCACACATCGCCCCGCGGGCGGGACCCCGCCTCCCCCGCCCGGCGGGGAACCACCCGGCCGGCCTGCGCCCCGGGGAGGACCGGAACCGGCCAGGAGGGGGCGCAACGAATCGCCGCCCGACCCGCCCTCCACGCAACGAACCGCGCACAGACGCGCAACGGCTCCTTCTTGTCCCGCCGAGCGCGCCGACCGTACCTTCTTCGTGGCCCCCCAAAACTTCCCGGCCACCCACACAAACCTCTTTCCGGTGAGGACCCCGCATGCGCACCGCCCTGCTCCAGAGCTCCGGCCGCCCCGGCTCCGTCGCCGAGAACCTCAAGGTCCTCGACGAGGCCGCGGGCCGTGCCGCCGCCGCGGGCGCCGCGCTGCTCGCCGCGCCGGAGATGTTCCTGACCGGGTACGCGATCGGCGACGCCATCGGCCGCCTCGCCGAGCCCGCCGACGGCGACTGGGCCGACGCGGTCGCCGAGACCGGCACCCGGCACGGCATCGCGATCGCCTACGGCTACCCGGAGCGCGCCGGCGAGACCGTCTACAACTCCGTCCAGCTGATCTCCGCCGACGGCACCCGGCTCGCGAACTACCGCAAGACCCACCTCTTCGGCTGCTTCGAACGCGACCACTTCACGCCGGGCGAGCAGCCGGTCGTCCAGGCCGAGCTGAACGGCCTCACCGTCGGCCTGATGATCTGCTACGACGTCGAGTTCCCGGAGAACGTCCGCGCCCACGCCCTGGCCGGCACCGACCTCCTCGTCGTCCCGACCGCCCAGATGCACCCCTTCCAGTTCGTCGCCGAGTCCCTCGTGCCGGTGCGCGCCTGGGAGAACCAGATGTACGTCGCGTACGTCAACCGGGTCGGTCAGGAAGGGGAGTTCGAGTTCGTCGGGCTCTCGGTCCTCGCCGGCCCCGACGGTGTCGCCCGCGCCCGGGCTGGCCGTACCGAGCAGCTGGTCCTCGCGGACGCCGACCCCGCCTTCCTGGCCGCTTCCCGCGAGGCCAACCCGTATCTGCAGGACCGCCGCCCCGGTCTGTACGGGTCCCTGAGCTGACCTTCGACCTTCCCCTCGCCTCACCCCTGAACTTTCCCCCGAGTTCTTTCGCGCAAGGAGTCCGTACCCCATGACGTCCACGGTGCCCAACGCCGTCGAGCACACCGACGAGCAGCAGCCGCCGATCACCATGTTCGGCCCGGACTTCCCCTACGCCTACGACGACTTCCTCGCCCACCCGGCGGGCCTCGGCCAGATACCCGCGACCGAGCACGGCGCCGAGGTCGCGGTCATCGGCGGCGGCCTGTCCGGCATCGTGGCCGCGTACGAGCTGATGAAGATGGGCCTCAAGCCCGTCGTCTACGAGGCCGACCAGATCGGCGGCCGGCTGCGCACGGTCGGCTTCGAGGGCTGCGACGAGTCGCTGACCGCCGAGATGGGCGCGATGCGCTTCCCGCCGTCCTCCACCGCCCTGCAGCACTACATCGACCTGGTCGGCCTTGAGACGCGGCCCTTCCCGAACCCGCTGGCCGAGGCCACCCCCTCGACCGTCGTCGACCTCAAGGGCGAGTCGCACTACGCCGAGACCATCGACGACCTGCCCCAGGTGTACCGGGACGTCGCCGCCGCCTGGAACAAGTGCCTGGACGAGGGCGCCGACTTCTCCGACATGAACCAGGCCATGCGTGAGCGGGACGTCCCGCGCATCCGCGAGATCTGGGCCAAGCTGGTCGAGAAGCTCGACAACCAGACCTTCTACGGCTTCCTCTGCGACTCCGAGGCCTTCACGTCCTTCCGGCACCGCGAGATCTTCGGCCAGGTCGGCTTCGGAACGGGTGGCTGGGACACCGACTTCCCGAACTCGATCCTCGAAATCCTGCGCGTCGTCTACACCGAGGCCGACGACCACCACCGCGGCATCGTCGGCGGCTCCCAGCAGCTGCCGCTGCGCCTGTGGGAGCGCGAGCCGGAGAAGATCGTCCACTGGCCGTACGGCACCTCGCTGAAGTCCCTGCACATGAACGGCGAGCCGCGCCCCGCCGTGACCCGGCTGCACCGCACCGCGGGCAACCAGATCACGGTGACGGACGCGAACGGCGACATCCGCACCTACAAGGCGGCCATCTTCACCGCCCAGTCCTGGATGCTGCTGTCGAAGATCGCCTGTGACGACTCGCTCTTCCCGATCGACCACTGGACGGCGATCGAGCGCACCCACTACATGGAGTCCAGCAAGCTCTTCGTGCCCGTGGACCGGCCCTTCTGGCTGGACAAGGACGAGGAGACGGGCCGGGACGTCATGTCGATGACGCTGACCGACCGCATGACCCGCGGCACCTACCTGCTGGACGACGGCCCGGACAAGCCCGCCGTGATCTGCCTGTCGTACACCTGGTGCGACGACAGCCTGAAGTGGCTGCCGCTGTCCGCGAACGAGCGGATGGAGGTCATGCTGAAGTCGCTCGGCGAGATCTACCCGAAGGTCGACATCCGGAAGCACATCATCGGCAACCCGGTGACCGTCTCCTGGGAGAACGAGCCCTACTTCATGGGCGCGTTCAAGGCCAACCTGCCCGGCCACTACCGCTACCAGCGGCGCCTGTTCACCCACTTCATGCAGGACCGGCTGCCCGAGGACAAGCGGGGCATCTTCCTCGCCGGGGACGACATCTCCTGGACGGCCGGCTGGGCCGAGGGCGCGATCCAGACCGCGCTGAACGCGGTCTGGGGCGTCATGCACCACTTCGGCGGCGAGACTGACCGGACCAACCCGGGCCCCGGCGACGTCTACGACGAGATCGCCCCCGTGGAGCTGCCCGAGGACTGACCAGGACAGCGAGCAAGGACCAGGGCGCGGGCGGCCGGACTCAGACTCCGGCCGCCCGCGCCTTTTCCCACACCTCGGCGGCGACGTCCTTGAGTTCCTGGGCGTCCCGCGCGCTGCCCTGGAGGTCGACGAGGATCTCGTCCAGACCTATGCGGGCGAACTCCACGAGGTCCGCCACGATCTGGTCGGCGTCGCCCTGGAACGGCAGGCGGCCCGCACCCTCGTACGGCTTCGCCTGGTGTGTGGTGTTCACCCGCAGCACCGTCCGGATCGGCCGCGTACGGCCCCGCTCCTCGGCCACCTCCCGCAGGCGACGCCACTGGGCGGCCACCTGCTCGGCGCTCATGCCGGCCGGCAGCCAGCCGTCGGCATGGTCGACGAGCCGCCGGAAGGCCCGGTCGTTGCTCGCGGCCAGCATGACCGGAATCGGCCGGGCGGGCTTGGGACCGACCACGGCAGAGGCGATCTTCGTGAGCGCGCCGTCGAGGACGACCGGATCGGGGCCCCATACGGCCCGGCACACCTCGATGATCTCGTCCAGGACCGCGCCGCGCTCCTCGATCGGGCGGACGCCCGAGGCGGCGTACTCGTCCAGGGACCAGCCGGTGCCGAAGCCCGCGATCACCCGGCCCCCGCTCGCCGCGTCCAGCGAGGCCAGGGCCTTGGCGAGCTGGAACGGCACGTGCAACGGCGCCACCAGGACACTGGAGCCCAGCTCCGCCCGCTCGGTGGCCGCCGCGGCCAGGGTGAGGGTGACCAGCGGATCCGCCACGTTCCGGTACTGGTCCGGCCAGGGCACGCCGTCCATGCCGTACAGACCCTGGGTGGCGGGCTCGGGGAACAGGGCCCTCTCGAAGACCCACAGGCTGTCGTAACCGATCTCCTCGGCGGCGCGTGCCACGTCGGGGACGTCCTTGCCGAGGGAGTACTGCCGCATCTGGGGAAGACTCAGGCCGAGCCGGGTCGCCATAGCGTTGCTCCTCTACGCTGGGTGTTGAACCGTCAACGTCCAGCGGTCGCAGGCGAGTTCCACGGCAGCTCGCCCAAGGGGCGGATCCGGCCAGGTCAGTCGGCGAGCGGCGTGAGCAGCATCCGCCCCGCGAACCCCACCGCCGCGTCCAGCCGTTCGGTGAACTCCTCGGCGACCTCGCCGCAGTGCCGCAGCGCCCACAGGGCGCGGGCCGCCGCCCAGGCCGCGTCACGGGCCTGCTCCAGGCTCCAGGAGGCCAGCAGATGGGTGAGCGGGTCGGCGATCTGGAGCAGGTCGGGACCCGGCATCAGATCCTCGCGGACGCGCTCCTCCAGCGAGCCGAGGAGATCGCCCACGCGGTCGAACTCATCCTCCAGGTCAGCGGGTTCGCAGCCGAGCGTACGACAGGCGTCCACCACGGCGAGCGCCAGATCGTGCCCGATGTGCGCGTTGATGCCCGCCAGCGCGAACTGCAGCGGGCGTACCCCGGGATGACGGCGGAGCTGGAACAGCGGACGCCAGCAGGCGGGCGGACGGCGGTCCGCGGCCGCCGTGTCGACCGCCGCCAGATAGCGCTCCGCGAACCGCACATCCAGCGCGATCGCCGCCCGTGGATCAGGGAACTCCCCGGCGTCCAGGCGCCGGTCGACCTCCTCGGTGACGGTGAGGTAGACGCGGTTGAACACGGCGACGCCGTCCCGCTCGGGGAGGGTCGCCTCAAGGGCACGCATCCGGGAGACGACCGCGTCGACGGGGGTGGTGAAGTGTTCCAACTGCGCCATGGGGGAAGGGTCCCAGCCTTGGGCCGACCGGCGTGCCCGACCGGCCCGGTGCTTCGCCGGAACGGGGGAACGGACCGCCGCAGTGCGGATGCGAGGGGGAGGAGCACCGTGTCAGGCTTACGCACCCGGCGCCTCGCCGAGCGCCGGGCCGCGCGCAGGCGTGCCGTGCGGCGCGGGATGATGGTCACGGCGGCGTCGGTGGTGACCCTGGTCGGCTCCGTCACCGGGACGATCTCGGCGCTCGGCGCCGGCCACGGCACCGACCAGGCCGTGGCGACGACCCGCACTCCCGCTCCGGCCCCGCCCGCTCTGTCGCCCTCGCCCCGGCCGGACACGCCCGTCACCCACCCTCCGACGCCCGATCCGGTCCCGCCGAGCAGGACACCCGCCCCGACTAGGAGAAAGCAGCGGACCGCCGCCGTGTCACCGCTCCTGTACCGCCATCCCGACTCCCAGGTGCTGGACTGGGTGCGCGCTCACCCCGGCGATCCGCGCACCGCCGTCATCGCCGACCGGATCGCCGGCCGGCCGGCCGCCGTGTGGTTCGCCGATCCGGACCCGGGCACCATCGCCGCCCGGGTGCGCGCGGTCACCGAGGGCGCGACGGCGGGAGGCCGGGTCCCGGTGCTCGTGCCGTACGCGATCCCGGACCGGGACTGCGGCGGCGCCTCCCAGGGCGGCGCGCCGGACCTCGCCGCTTACGACGCCTGGATCGACGCCTTCGCCCGGGGGCTGGGGTCGGGCGAGGTGATCGTCATACTGGAGCCGGACTCCGTCGCCCAGTCGGACTGCCTGACCGAGGCCGACCGCGCCGCCCGGTTCGCCTCGCTGGCCCGCGCGGGCCGGGTGCTGAAGGCGGCCGATCCACGGGCGCGGGTCTACTACGACGCCGGCCACTCCGGCTGGAACCCGCCGGACAAGCAGGCCGCCCTGCTGGAACAGGCGGGAGCGGCCGACTCCGACGGCGTCTTCAGCAACGTCTCCAACTTCCGCAGCACGGCCGACGAGATCGCCTACGACCGTCAGGTCCTGGCCGCGCTCGGCGGCCCGGCGCGCCTCGGCGCGGTGATCGACACCAGCCGGAACGGCAACGGCGCCCCGCCGGGTGGCCAGTGGTGCGACCCGGCCGGCCGGAAGATCGGCCGGGCGCCGACCCTGGACACCGGCGAGGCGCGGATCGACGCCTACCTGTGGGTCAAGCCGCCGGGGGAGTCCGACGGCTGCCGGGGCGCGGCCGGGACGTTCACGCCGTCGTACGCCTACGACTTGGCGCGCGGCGCCTGACCGTCGTAGCCGGACGTGCCCTCGTCCAGCAGCGGCTCCCGCATCTTCAGATGGGCCGGGGCGAAGGCGCGCAGTGTGTGGTAGCCGGTGATGACGACCAGGGTGCCGAGGGCGATGCCGCTGAGCGAGAAGGTGCTGGTGAACTTCATGCTCACGTTGCCGACGCCGATGATGATGCCCGCGGCGGCCGGGACCAGGTTCAGCGGGTTGCGCAGGTCCACCTCGGCGTGCAGCCAGATCTGGGCGCCGAGCAGGCCGATCATGCCGTAGAGGATCACGGTGATGCCGCCGAGGACGCCGCCCGGGATCGCGGCCACGACCGCGCCGAACTTCGGGCAGACGCCGAAGAGCAGGGCGAAGCCGGCGGCGGCCCAGTAGGCGGCGGTGGAGTAGACGCGGGTCGCGGCCATCACGCCGATGTTCTCGGAGTAGGTGGTGTTCGGCGGGCCGCCCACCGCGGTGGACAGCATGGACGCGACGCCGTCCGCAGAGATCGCCGTACCGAGCTTGTCGTCCAGCGGGTCGCCGGTCATCTCGCCGACCGCCTTGACATGGCCCGCGTTCTCCGCGACCAGGGCGATGACGACCGGCAGCGCGACCAGGATCGCCGACCACTGGAAGGACGGTCCGTGGAAGTGCGGCAGGCCGATCCAGTCGGCCTTGGAGACTCCGGAGAGGTCCAGCCGCCAGTGGTCGGCGACCTTGCCGCTCGGGCTCATCGAGTGGATCCTGCCGAAGATCCGGTCGAGGGCCCAGGAGATCGCGTATCCGAAGACCAGGCCGAGGAAGATCGCGATACGGGACCAGAAACCGCGCAGGCAGACCACGGCGAGCCCGGTGAACAGCATGACCAGCAGGGCCGTCCACTGGTCCTGCGGCCAGTAGGTGGCGGCGGTCACCGGGGCCAGGTTGAAGCCGATCAGCATCACGACCGCGCCGGTGACGATCGGCGGCATCGCGGCATGGATGATCCGCGCACCGAACCGCTGCACCGCGAGCCCGGCCAGGAACAGCACGATCCCGACGACGAACACCGCGCCGGTCACGGTGGCGCTCGTACCGCCCTGGGCGCGGATGACGGCGGCCACACCCACGAACGACAGGGAGCAGCCGAGGTAACTCGGCACGCGGCCGCGGGTGGCGAGCAGGAAGATCGCGGTCGCCACGCCCGACATCATGATGGCCAGATTCGGGTCGAGACCCATCAGGACGGGCGCCACGAATGTGGCTCCGAGAGTACATCACTGGCCGAGCGGGACACCCACTCACCTGTGGAGACGTCCCCCAGGCGTTCTTCCTCGCTGTTGCTCAGGGACTGGAGGAGGGCCATGGTCTGCGGTCCGGCGTCATCCGCCAGGCACCGAAGGACCAACTCAAGCTCCCGTGGCGTGAACCGAACAGCCACCTCCTCGGCAGCCTCTTCGGCTGGCCTGCGCGCGGCCTCCGCACCGCGCCAGGCGGCGATGTTCGCCAGCGTATTGGCTAGGAACCTGGTCGCTGTATCCGGCTTCGGGATCGGCCTTGCTGGGCGCGTGCGGTCACCGGCCGTCTTGTACTCACCAAGCTCCATGATCAGGATGCTAAAGATCTTGATGACCGATTGAGAATGCCTGATCGAGCCAGATCACGGGCGGGCTGCCGATCTATTCATTCACTCCCGGGGTGAACCGCCGACGGGCAACCACTCGAATACCCCTTCCGGCTCGGTTTGTCCCTACCGAGGTGATCGACTATTAATCACTTCGGCTCTGTGATCCGCAGGGCGTCGAAAGATGTGGAGCGTGGAACATGGGTGGCTTCGGGTGGAAGCTGCATGGCGATGGCAAACACCTGAGGCCCGGTGAGGTAGTCAAGCCGGGGGAGCGGCTGACATGGGGGCGTACAGCCGGCCTCGGCGCCCAGCACGTGGTTTCGATGATCGGTGCATGCTTCGTCGCGCCTGTTCTTATGGGCCTGGACCCCAACCTTGCGCTGATGGCATCCGGCGTGGCGACCATCCTCTTCCTCCTGCTCACCCGCGGACGCATCCCCAGTTACCTGGGATCCTCACTTTCCTTCGTCGGTGTGTCTGCTGTTATCGCGGGCCAGGGCGGGGACCTGGGCACCCTGACGGGTGCGATGCTCGTGGTCGGTGCCTCTCTGGCGGCGTGCGGCATCGTGATTCAGATCCTTGGGGCCCGGATCATCCATGCCGTACTCCCGCCAGCGGTAACCGGCGCTGTCGTGATGCTTATCGGTTTCAACCTGGCGCCGGTCACTGCGAAGACGTACTGGCCGCAGGACCAGTGGACGGCGCTTGCCACGATGCTGGCCACTGGCTTGGCGCTCGTGGTGCTGCGAGGCTTCTGGTCCCGCATCGCGATCTTCCTCGGCCTTGTATTCGGGTACGCGCTGTCGTGGGTTCTGGACCGTACGGCTGGCAAGATCCACTCTGCGGATGGTTCGGGCAAGGTGGTCGACCATTGGCGGATCGACTTCTCGGGCGTCGCAAACGCGGACTGGATTGGTGTGCCGACCTTCCACGCACCGAACTTCTCGGCATCAGCGATTCTGGTGGCGTTGCCGGTGCTGGTGGCGCTGATCGCCGAGAACGCTGGGCATGTCAAAGCCGTCGGCGAGATGACTGGGGATCCGCTCGACGACAAGATGGGCATGGCTATCGTCGCGGACGGCGCTGCGACGATGCTCTCCACCGCCGTCGGTGGCCCTGCAACCACGACGTACGCGGAGAACATCGGCGTCATGGCCGCGACCCGCGTCTACTCGACCGCTGCCTACTGGGCCGCCGCCGGATTCGCGCTGCTCTTTGGCCTGTGCCCGAAGTTTGGCGCGGTCGTCGCGGCGATCCCGGGCGGCGTGCTCGGCGGCATCACCGTCATCCTGTACGGCATGATCGGCCTGCTCGGCGCCCAGATCTGGGTTCGAAACAAGGTCGATTTTGCTCAGCCGCTGAACCTGGTGCCGGCGGCGGCAGGGATCGTCGTCGGCATTGGCGGGGTCTCGCTGAAGTTCACGGACAACTTTGAACTGAGTGGCATCGCACTCGGCACGTTGATCGTGCTGACCGGCTACCACGCGCTGCGCTGGCTGTCCCGAGCTGCTGGCACACAGCAGCCGCCGCTCCTGGATGGTGGCACCACCGAGTACGACGAAGGCGCCCGCAGTTCGGGCTGAACCTGTTCCTTCGCCCGCGCGGCCCGGCGAAGCCGCCCTTGTGCATGCCGTGCGGGCCGTTGAGGTTCACGCCGTGTACGCGGCGTGAGTACCGTTCTGGTGTCGAGCCTGAACGGAGCCAGGAGCCCGCCATGTCGCACGAGTTGGAAGAGCAAGAGGCCATCGGACGTCGGATCAAGCGGCGTCGTCTCGCTCTCGGGATGCCGCAAGCTGATCTAGGCGCAGCGATCGGAAAGACGCAAGGGTGGGTGTCGAAGGTCGAGGGGGGGCGGATCGAGCTAGACCGGACCGGCCTGATCAACGCGATTGCCAGCGCGCTGCACTGCCACCCCAACGACCTGATCGGACGCCCATACACCGGCACTGTCGAAGAAAACCAGTGGCAGACATCCGCCTCTTCTATCCTGCGGGAGCTCCGTCGCTACGACCTGACCCCGGTTTTCGACGGCACTCCCAGGCCGTCTGCTGACCTGTGGCAGGAGACCGTACGGCTCTACAGGCTGCGGGACGCAGCCGCCAACACGGCGATCATCCGCAGCCTGCCCGACCTGTTCCGCGAAGCCCGGACCCTCGCCGAAGTCTCCGCCGGCCGCGAACGGGAGGAAGCATTCGCCGTCTACGCCGTGCTGTGCAAGTTCGCCCACACTGCCGGACACGCCCTCGGGCATGCCGAACTCATCGCTATGTCGTGCGAGCGGGCAGTGTGGTCGGCGCAGCTGTCCGGCGATCCGCTGATGCCGTCGGTGGCCAACTGGATGCGCGTGTGGGACATGTGGGCCACGGCGGACTGGGAGGATGCCGTCACCCTCTCCGACAGGGCTCTGGAGGTGGTTCAGGACGCCTACGACCGAGGCGATCCCCTGGCCCTGAGGGTGTGGGGCTCGGGGCAGCTTCGGGCTGCGGTCAGCGCTGCCCGTGCCGGGCGTATGGAAGAGACCGAAGACCGGATTCGTCACGCGAGGGAGGCCGGCGCGCGGCTGGACGCCTACACCGGGCCGCAGCCCTTTGATCGGTACTCGTTGAACTTCTCCAGTGGGAACGTACAGATCCACGCGATCTCGGTAGCGCTGGAGATGCACGACCAGACGACGGCCATCAGGCTTGAACGGCGTAGCGAGCCGGGGCAGATCGATGGGCTGCCGAACTCCCGCCGGGGGCACCATCACATGGACATGGCTCGTGCGTGGATGTGGGACGGCAACCGGGAGAAGGCCCTTGCTCAGTTGCGGAAGGCGGAGGGGCTGGCGCCGCAGCTCATCCGTAACCACCCCATCGCCAGGGCGACGCTGCGTCAGATCGTCTACGCCGAGCGGGAGTCGACACGCGAGCAGTTGCGGGGGATGTCGAACCGTTTTCACCTGGATGACCAGGAGCTATTCCGCTGATTCATATTGGGGGGTGATGGCGTCCTTACCGTCTGTTGCATGACGGACGGACGACGCACCCCCCAAGACCGTTTGCGACGCCGAGAGTTGGCCGATGCGGCTGCCGGGTGGGAGCCCAAACGCGGTGATCTCGCCTATGACACTGGGAAGGGCTGTACCGGTGTCGTAGTTGCTCTGCCAAAGGACACCGGCACCACGGTCTACAGCCTGCGCCCGGACGGCGGCGGAGACGGCTGGAGCGCCCCTTTGGGCCGTCTCAAGAAGAGCTGTGAAGACGACGGGCTGAGCGCGGACGAGGCGGCCATGCCTCCCGACGGCTTTCCGCCGACGTCAGGTGGTACGGCATGAACACCGTCGACTCGCTCGGCCATGAGCGGGACCCCCGTATCGGGAGGCGGGTCCGCGACATCGCCTCGAAGGGCGAAGGGGAGCTGACCGCAATCGTCCGCATGAAGGTCTCCGGCAACGGAGACGAGCCCATGTACGCACGGCTCGCCTACATCAAGGCCGCGAACGGCATCGAATGGTCCACCGCTCCGGACAACATCGAGGTGCTGCGGTGAGCGGCGCCCACGCCAAGCCGTCACGGGAGGGTGGCTTAGGCGTCTTCCTCCTCTTGGCGGCGCTCGGTGCGCTGCCTCCGGCCCTGATTCTGACCCCGCGAGTGATCGCCACGCCCGTGGCACCGGCCGGGATCGAACGGCCGGACGCCGCTCCCGAAGAGTCCCCTGTGGTAGTTGGCAGAGAGCTCGGGGCTCCCTGATCTCCACCCTCAAACTCCCGCCGGGTGCTCGCGGCGGGACCGGCCCGGACAGCGTCCCCCGCGCCAGCCGGGCCACCTGGGCCGCCCGCCCCTGCCTCTGACGGGCGGCCCACCTCCAGCTCCTGCCGGAGCCTCCGGCAGACACCGACCAGATGGGGGAGGACATGAGCCACCCTGTGTCACCGAACACCGTGCTCGCGAACGCGCTCACCTGCGCCGAGGACGTCCTTGCGCCGCGCATCCACGCGACATCGCCCGAGCGGGTCGTGTTCGCAGTCGGAACGCAGATCAACGGCGCCCCGCACCTGGGGACCTCCCTGGTCCAGTCCCTCACGTTCGCTACCGCGGCTCGATGCCGCGACCGCTACGGCATCCCCGCCGAAGTTCACTTCGGCGCGCTCGACAACGCGCCCGCTGCCATCGTCACCGACCCCGCCAGCGGTCACCGCTACCAGCGCGCCTACGCGCAGACCCTCGGGGCCGCAGCCGTCGCCCAGCTCGTGGACGACCTGTACCGGCCCCTGTTCAGCGCCTTGTCCGAACGGCTGAACGTCCCCTACCGGGTGGAGACCTACACCGAGCAGCAGATCGGCGAGCACTTCCGGCGGACCTGGCTGCGGGTGCTGCCACGCCTGGACGGCGCCCGCTGGTGGCTGGCCCCCTCGACCGGCCTTCCCCACGTGCGGGTGCCCTGCCCGGCGTCTGGCTGCGGCTGGGCAGAGAAACACGCCGAGCGCACCCGTGTGCATCCCGCTGGTGTCGAGCGGGCCGAGGTCGATGCGGTCTGTCTGCACCATGGCCCCTACACGGTTTCCGTTGAGCCAACCGGCGGCGGGTACCTCGACCTCGCCACCCTCTACCGCAACTTGGTCAAGGAGCTTGCTGTCGGAGGCGACCCAAGCACCTTGTACGTGATGGTCAAGGGCGGTGACTGGGTGTTCGGCTCGCAGCTCGTCGACGGCGCCTTACAAGGCGTCGGCCTCACCCGCGGCCAGCTCCCGGCCAGGCTGTTCTGTCCCCAGGTCGTCACCGACACCGGTGCGAAGCTCTCCAAGTCCCTCATCCGGGAAGGCCGGGCGCCGTTGCCCGACGGGGCCGCGCCCTGGATGCTCGACACCCGCCACTGGCACGGATCGTTGACCGAGTATGCCGAGCGGTTGCTGGACCTGGCTGAGGTCCTACTCTCGAACCCCCGGCACTTCTTCCGCTCGTACTCGGCCGTTGAACTCGGCCGCCTCATGAACCGCACCAGAGCTAGGAGCGCTCCCGCCCCATGACGGAAACCGCCGCCCGCGTCCACGACCTCAATCTCTACCGCCAGTACTTCGACCTCGTCGCCTCCGGACGCAAGACGATCGAGGTACGCGTGAAGCACCCGCACCTATCCGATCTTGCTGCCGGGGACATCATCCGGTTCCGCATCAAGAACACCGACGAGGTGTACACCGTGCTCGTCAAGCGGGTCACCGAATACGCGGACTTCGAGGCCCTTCTCGACGGCGAGGGGCCGGCGAACGTCAATCCGACCGCTACGCGGGACGAGCAGCTGACCAATATCCGCAGCATCTACGGGCCGGAGAAGGAGGCACTGGGCGCGCTCGCTATCCAGATCGAACGGCGCCCCGCTCCCTGACCGGTTCCGTCTACCCCGAACGCTCCGCCCCCGGTTCTGGCCAGACAACCGGCCGAGGGCGGAGCCATCACCGCACCATCCGACGAAGGGAGTACACGGTGACCATCACACAAGAGCACACGGTGCCGCAGGAGGTGAAGAGTGCCCGCGGCCTCATCACCCGTAAGGAGTTCCTCGCCGTCGCCGGGACGGTCCAGCGGAACAACCCGGGCATGGCCGGGAACGTCGCGGAGGCAATCACGGAGGAGGCGCTGAAGTTCGAAGCGGCGTGTGCCCACGCACCTCGGGCTCGTCTGCGCCCGTCGCGAGTGGTAGATGAGGGCTGGCATGCGCTGATCCTGAACACCCGCGTCAAGGAGCGCTTGGCGGCCCGGCTGGGCCTGTTCGTGCACCACGTGCCGGAGCCCCCGGACCCATCCCGTCATGACCCCGAGGCGCTGACTCGGACTCAGACGGCGATCCGCGCCGCCGGGTTCGAGCCGGTACCCGCGATGTGGGGTCCGCCCACGGGCGGCACGATCCTGGTAGCAGCGGACTGTGAGCACAGCGAGCCGGGTGGCGAGGGCACCTGTAGCGGAGACTGCTCGAACACCGGCCCCAACTGACGGCCTCTGGTGGGCATTTCTTAGTAGTCGTACGGTCGTTGCAGGAGTGGAGGCGATCGCATGAACGAGTGGAGTAGCCCGCAGCACGCTGCTGCGGTGGCGGCCTACCAGGCACAGCGGGATGCGGGTGGGCATGTGGTGCCGCCGCGAAGCAAGTGGCGTGCCCGGCGGCATCGGTGCTCGGGTGGTGTGGTGGTCGTCGATCAGGCGACCGGCACGCCGTACACGCTGCCCTGCACCTGCCCCAGCCGCCCCGAGCAGTAGCCCGCAGCACACAACGGCGTCCGACCCCACCGGGGGCGGGCGCCGTCGTCGTACACCCCAAGGGAGAGTGTGGATGCGCTGCCGGTTCTGCGGTGCGCTGGCCGAGCGGCGCCAGACCGAGCTGTGGTGGTGCACCAACCCGGAGTGCAACGCGGTACGCGCGGACGCCGGTTTCTGGGTGCGCCTCGGCCTACGAGCCCGGTCTGGAGAGCCCTTGCACGGTGACGAAGGCCCCGCCGAATGAGGCGAATTCGGAGGGTGGTCGCAACACGTGGTCGGCTGTTGAGTGAGGCAGACCCTTGGAGTGAGTGCGAGGTCGATTACGAGTCCGGGGCCGGCCAGCTCTCCATGCTGCCGCCCCTCCACTCGACCAACTCCGAGTCACTGAGGTCTATGTCGTCGGGGTCGAGACCTGCCTGCCGGAGGAACTCAACGACGTCGGAGAACCTGTAGGCGACCCCGTAACGTTCACCGCGGATTGTCACCAGGCGGCCCTTGGCCCCGGGCGGGTGGACGACGACGGGTGGGCGGTCCATAGGTCCAGAGTGAGGCTCAGACCGTTCTAACGCATGTCGGGAAACTCCCAAAGGGCTCTCGGTGTCTCCTAGGGGGTGCTTTTTATAGCTGCGGGTACTCGAAGCCTAAAGTACCCATAGACTTGGCTCATGGCACAGAAAATCGTCACTATCTACACCGATGACCTCACGGGCGAAGAGTCCACTGAGGCAGCTACACACCAGATCGTCATTGACGGCGTGGCTTACGAGGTCGACCTTGGCCCCGACAGCTACGACAAGCTCATGGAGGCCGTGAGTCCCTTCCTCAAGGCTGGTCGACGCGTCCGCGGCAGCCGTGGAAAGCCTTCCCCTTCCCATCAGGCCGGCGGCAAAAAGGACACCGCCGCCATCCGTGCGTGGGCCAAGGAGGCCGGCTACGAGGTCAGCAATCGCGGCAGGGTGCCCGGCGAAGTCCGCGAGGCGTACGCCAAGGCCCACTGACACCAGCTAAGAACAACTCTAAGAAGCTCATGAGTAGGCCCCCTCTTCCGGGAGGGGGCTTTCTGTTGTCGGAGGGCAGCTCCAAGGGCTTGTCCGGGGATGTATAACCGCCCTAACAAGAGATGTACGTGTTAGGGGGCAATTTGGTGACGCCAAGTCCTCGAAGTATGGCTCATCTCGCCTTTAACGAGTTAATTCATTCATTCATGGACGTTGAATGGGGCGCTCGTCCAACGACCAGAGTCTCCAGGAGTGAGGTCTCCTGGAGACTCTGAGCCACTCGTCGCAGGGTGATCAAGGGTCCTTCCCCGCGAGCGGGTTGGTGTCGTCACTTGGGGAATTCGATTCCCACCTTCTTAAGGATTGGATCAAAGGTGGCACGCAAGGACTTGCAGCGAGCTGCATATTCGTTATCGGCCGGATAACGCCCTTTTCTCCTGACTTCTCCCACCCACTCGACTTCTGCATCAAGTTTCTCTCCGAGAGTGTTCTGATCCTCTCGGCTGAGCTTCTTAACTCGCTCGTCTTGATTTACCTCGCCAGTGAGCCAATGGAAATATAGTCTGTAGTCCCGGTACCCTTCGCCGTTAGCTACGGTGTCGGGAAGATCTCTTTCCATTGCTTCAAGCGCTGTCCTGAATCCTCCAAGATTCACGATGAAGTCACTTCTCTCAGTCGCGCGGGATGACATCTTCCAAGTCCTTTCCGCCGCTACCTGCGGCATGCCTGCGAAGGTCAGACGCAGGTCATGATGTCAGCGGATACGAACTGATCCCAGCATTACTCCACCAGTCGTCGTGTTGTGGCCGGTAGGGGTTCTTCCAGCACACCCACCCCCCGGCCCACCAAAGTACGAGCCGAGCCCCACAAGTGGGGTCTCCTGGGGGCTCGTTGCGGCATCGCTTGACTGGAGTACACCCCCCTCCCGTCTAGCTGGTAGCTGACACGCAAACCTGCTGGCAATGGATAGAGGTATAGAGACCCCCGCACAGGTTATGTAGGTGTGATCGGACGCAACCGGCGATGCCGATCCGTGGAATAGTGGCACAGTTCACTCGAATAATTCATTCCTTCAGGGCGAAGCACGTACCATCTCGCCCAAAAATGAGGCCACGGGGCCTCTAGGGCATCTCAGCCGGCCTTTCGGGGGCCAAGAAGAGTCTTTCTCCACTCTCCGACCGTCAGGCCGGCAGGTAATCGCAGGGGAAGTTCATACCCGTACACGACTTAAGGAAGGCGCCCCCGGTGGGTCCTCTTTGAATGAATGATGGCATTACCCCCGTCTACGTGTGAGATGGATCACGCGATTGATTCATTCATCCGGACTCCCTGAGGGAAGCCGGGCAGCGAGCGCCGAACCATTCACTCGGTAGCGGTGAGTGAATTAATCGAGATTTACATATACGCGGAGTGAGATTCCCTGGGATTTCAGGTGACGGTAATCACCCGGATACCTATTGACTCGACCACTTGAGCCATGCAACGCGCGTCTTCCTTTGAATCAAGAGCTGGGGTGTCGTGAAGTCGCCAACAACATAAAAGTTGATGTGCGAGGTGAATCCGCGTAATGTTCTGGGTGTCGAAACAACCGCCCCACAGAGCCACCCGGAGTACCACCCGCTGAGCGGGGATGCGGAAACGAGGGTCAGGCGTACGGGATCAGGGATTGCGACAGGAACGGCTGATAGGGCCGAACCCAAACCGACATGCACTAGTGATGAGTGCCTATGTGAGTCCGTCTCAGGGCGATAGGCAGACCAGCTAGGAACAGACCATACGTCTCGCCCTTCCAAACCAGGGAGGGTTGCACCCACAAAGGCCCGAAGCATCACCCACACCTAACGGTGTCAGGCGCTAGACGGAGTACCGGGAGTGGAGAGAGAACCGAGAGCGGGAAATGACCGGCCCGTAATGGATAGGTCACAGAATGCAGGGCAACACCGTACGTCCGGCACTCAGCACCAAGCCTTGAGCGACGGCGCAAAGAGTGGCCTCAAGTATGTGAGCCCGTCGCCCCGGCCCCGGTGGGGGGCCTGTCAGTTCGACTCTGGCCCGGGGCTCTACGGCGCCCGTGAGGCGTCTATCGCTAACCAAAAAGTTGATGTGCGATGCGATTGAGGTAGATCCAATGACCACTTTGACCCTTGCCGAGCAGTGCCACGCGATCATCCGTGACGGTGGCCTCACCTTCTCCCCTTTCTCTCCTGCCCCCACCTGCGGATACATGGTCAGCATCGCGGGAAGCGAGCGAACCATTCCGCTGGACGACTTCGGCCCCGGAAGTCTTTCTGCATACATGGCCGATTACTTGGCCGGTGTTGCTGGGCGGGGCCTCTTTTTCGGTGCGTGGGTTGATGAGGGATTGGTGTATCTCGACCTCTCCATGAATGTCATGGATCGGGCCGAAGCGGAGTCAATGGGGCGCCTCGAATCCCAGCTCGCCATATTCGATGTAGTCAATGGTGACGTTATTTCTCTCTAGCGTTGAACTGCTTTGGTCTGGCCGGTGCCCTGGTACTGGCCTTTCCATGGCTGGTCACCGCGACCAGACGTAGAGAAAGGTATTGGTGTGCCCCAGTTCGCCCGCACCCTCGTGACGACACGCAGCGTCCGAACCCTTTGCCAGTGCGGTGAAGGCGTGGCAATCGAATGCAGCCCGGATGACTCCATCGCTTTTGCTCTGGGCCTCACCGATAGGCCCACGGAATCTGTGGCGCGGGCCGCGCTCGCCATATGGGAAGCCACACACGAATGCCCGCCGACCGTGGATGACCTCATGGCCGCTTTGGGCCTGGGCTGAAAGGACCCTAAATGTATGTCGCGCACATCGGACCAGCCTGGCACAGGCGGTTCAGCACGTACCGCGAGGCGGTCACCTATGCCGCGAGCTACGGACTCCCTCCTGCGTTCGTAGAACTGAATCTTTGGAAAAACAGGTACACCCGCTAAAAGACCTTTGACTTAGCGCTGGCGTGCTTTAGTCGCTCCCTGCCAGCAGTAGGGGGCGGCCATGGCCCGTCAAAGCAAGGCGGCCAGAAATTCAATGGAAAGGAATTAGAGATGCCCGAGTTCGCAGACCTTCCCGCCAATGAGAGGGATTTTGTGCTCGCTGAGTGGGCGCTGGATGCTCTGGACGCGTACGCCCTGAACATGGGAAATACCTCTGATTGGGTGGAGGACTGCGACGCCGACCAGGTAGGCGAATCCGATCTGATGGCAACAGGGGCCGATTTGGTCGACGCGCTTATGAGGCTGGCTCGACTGAATGGGGTCGACCCGCAAGCGATGATTGATAAGGGCGTCGCATACCACTTGGCCAGTGCGACAGATGAGAACGAGGAAATAGCCGCAGCCGAGGATGACGAAACAGTCTCTCTCTTGTGCGATCGCGGTATCGCCGACATTGAGAATTTCTTGAAGGGATAGCTCAGATGGCGGAAGTAACAACGTCTATCGATGGCCTCTATATACGACAATGCACCAATCCTAGTCACTACAAATGCCGGTCGTATACCTTCACCTTTGACGTTCCGGAAGATCCGGCACAGGGGCAATGGACGATTGTGACATCTGGTGTCGAAGCCTGCGCCGCTTACGTCAAGGCTCATCGCTTCATGTATGCCCACTGTGTGGATGAGGGCGAAATCATCCGCCTCACGAACCAAGAAATAGGAGAGCCTGGACAGACCTCTCTCTATAGCTGGAACGATGCACGAGACTGCACCTTTGAAGTGGAGACACCTTGAATACCGCACCTGAAAAAATGCAGGCTGCTCAGTCGTTTGTCGACGAGTGGGCTTGCCTCGCTTCCACGCTTGTCGATGACTACGAATGCCACATGACGTGCTCTGAAGCGGAAGCCCTCGCTGCACTTTTCCGCGCATTCGGTGACACCTTCACAGCCGAAGAGGTAATGCGCGCACATTCGGAAAAGGATGACGAGGACGATGAACCTCACGGAGTGAATATCGTGGACGGCGAGGAAGCGGAGTGATTCCTGAAGTCCTGTGCGAGATCTGTAAGGAGATAAGCGGAACTCCGCTCGATATGTGGGAAGAAGATCTGCACGGCCCGCTGACTTACAACAGCGCGGGCGAAGCGATCGGCGGAATCTGCACTCCGTGTCACGTTCACGATATCGGCGACTGGGAACCGGACGCCTGCACCTGCGTGGATTGCGAAATGAAGAGACAAACGCACTGACCTGCTTTACCTGGGGCCGCCCAAGTCTCCCTTGGGCGGCCCTTTGTATGGCTTGTCAGACCGTGACAGATCAGCGAGAAGGAAGAATCGTGAGTCGAGACCCATATGAATCCGGGCCGGATATGCGGCACGTCATCAACCGCACAGTCTTTACGTGGACCCGTCCCGCACAGATAGCCATTTGGTTCCCATGGCAGCCGAAGTACGGCAACCCAATCCGCCCGCTCTTCTCCGCCGTGTACTCGAAAGACGTAGGACACGGTGACTGGTTCACGTTCGAGACGCAACAGGAGTTCGCGGATTTCTGCGAGGCGTACGGGTCTGAGCGGCCTTATCTCATTGAGGACCCCAAGACTGACACTGCGGAGGAGTAACGCAATGCCCAAGATCACCATTCGTGCCGGACAGTGGGAAGAGGACCGAAGCAGGATTCGGGTCCGCATCTGGTGCGAGAGCGAGACAGAGCCCTTCGTGGACATCCTCCTAGATGAGTGGCGCCAGCATCTCTACCGGGAGATGCCTGCCATGACCCTCTGGTTCATCGCGGAAGAGAACGGCGTCGTTAAGCCTCCGAGGATCTTCCGTAAGGACTACCACAACGACTACAACTCGTTCCTTTATGACCTCGTCGGGGAGTGCGAAGGATGAGCCAGATGTGGGTCATGGCACTTGGGGAACGGGACCCCCACGGCCTCCCTAACTACGTAGAAGACATGCACCCCTTGGCCGCTCGGGCCTCCGTCGTAGTCGACGACTTCGCGGACCTCTTCCCGATTTTCAAGGGCTGGCGCGAGGCCTACGGGGACGACATCGCTACGTACGCCATGAGCTTCGGGGAGGGGGAGGACTGGCAGTCGAAGTGGACGGAGTACGGCCCACCGTTCCGCCTCGACCACATTCCCGGCGGCTGGATACAGATCAGACCGGACACCGATGCCGAACCCAAGGGCCGGGCCCCGAGCGCACCGACCCTCGATGACGGCACGGCCCCCGCCGCCGAAGGGGTGTAGCGATGGGCAAGGGCTCGACCAAAAGCGAGGTACGGCACTTCCAGACGCTCAATGACGGGCGCATTGGGTGCTGGGTCTCCGGCTGCGGCCAACCCGCCACGCGCTGGATCGATATGGAGCGTTACGGGATCCGGCGCTGGCTCAGTACCGCGTACTGCGACAACCACGGTGACGGGGAATTCAACGACTCACACCACGTGCACCGCGAACGACGAATCAAGGAGGACACCAAGTGACCGACTGGCACGCAGACTTCGACCCCGAGACGGGAGCACTCGGGATCTATCGATCCGATCACCCGCACCCCGTGCACTCGTGGACCAACCGCGAGAACGAGCTGCACGCGGTGCGCACGCTGCGGCTCTGGAGCTGGGAGAACAAGACGAAGGCCTTCGAGGTCGGCCCGCTCTGGGAGTTGCGCAGGGATGGCCACTACGTCGCCACTGTCTGGCCCGTCACCCTCATCATGGAGCCGCGCTCATGAGCATGATGCAGCGGTACATGGATGACGTCGCAACGGTGCGTGGGCAGGCAGCTGGGGCAGCCTCGTGGGGCCAGCCGGTTGCCCGTGTGGCTGCCGTGACGAAGGCCTTCAGGGCATGCGGTGAGCTGGCCGACAAGTACCACCACCCCCAGATGGTCGCCGAGTTGCTGGTGCATGAGGTCGCCCAGACGTACATCACCTCTCGATGCTTGCTCCGAGAGGCGGTCGCAGCCTGATGAGGAAGACGCTCAAGTCCGGTCTTCAAGTCAACCCGCTCGGTCGCTGCGCTGATTCGTTCTGCCCCGAGCACGCGGCTGTGGTCGTGACGTTCCAGTCTCGCTATTCGACTGCTCCAGAGAACCCCGTGGGGTACTGCGCTCACCATGTCGACGTGCGCTTCGTAGATGACGACACGTACGACAAGCGGCATTGGGTCGGCAGGTCGCACGTCTTCCCGCGCAGCTCTTACGAGATTCGTGAGCCCAACGAGGTGGAGTCGGCAGAGCTTGCCTGGGAGCGGGGCGCCGAGGAGCGATGGCGGGCTGAGGGCCGGGTCGGCGAGTACCGGCGGATAGCCGAGCTGCACGCTGCGGCCGATGTCGACGGGGTGTTCGTCGATGGCTGGACAGCGGCGGCCTGCGTGGCTCTGCACGACAACCTGAGTGAGCGGAACCGGGCCCGCTGGCTCGACATGCCGACCACCATGCAGTGCCACGTAGCCATCGAGCTGACTATGGGGGGCAAATGAGCAGCGGAAAGACCTACGCCTACCACTGGGCTCTGGTCGAATGGCCCGACGGGAAGGGCCAACAGCACGTCCAGGTGGTCAGGACCACCAAGGGCCGGGATGCAGCCAGCGAGGCGGCGTGGACGTGGGCGCACAAGCACCTCGCACCGGGTGCCCTTCGTCAGGCGAACGTCCGCTACCTCGGCCGGTCCGACACTCGAACCCGCTACTGAATCAAGGGAGTTGATCGTGAAGAAGCCTGAGGAGGAAGTGCTGTGGCAGCAACTGATGGACACACTGAACGCCCTCGACGACGCGGGCCTCAACGTCCACTTCGGGGACCGGATGGGCCCTGAGACCGATTGGCGGACTGCCCCGCACGTCTACGCGGGCAACAGGCACGGCGGGACCCACGTCGCGTGGGACCGGAAGAAGCGCTGCTGGGTCATCGAGCACAGCTAGCAGCGCAGCAAGTAAGGCAAGCGGCGGTCACCAGACGGTGGACCGCCTTTTTCATGCCCGCAGACGGCGGGACACCTCTGGCGGGGGCCAGGCCTTCGGGCCTGGCCCTTCGCCATGGGTGATCGACGAGAGGAGACGCACATGGCCGTGCTCTGCATGGGATGCAAGAAGAAGGGGTCCGAGGACCGGGCCGCTACGACTGTGATCGTCGCTGGGCGGCAGGTGTGGGACGTATGCGCCGAGCACGCCGAGCGATTCGGGGCCCAGCTCGCCGCAGTGTTCGGCAGTGACGGCCTGGAGGCGGCCGTCGTGGCTCGGGGCAGCGTCGTCATCACCGGCACGATCCCCGGCTACGAGCCGGAGGCTGCCCGCTTGGCGCTGGAGAACGCCGGGCATCGGATCGTTGGTCACGTCCAGGAGGACACGGTTCTCATCATCTGCGGCATCCGGCCCGCCCCGCACAAGATCGCCGAAGCGGCGGCGGCCGGTACGCCGTGCATGGACGCGACGCGGGCCGGCGTCTTCCGGGAGGCCGTGACGTCCGGGCAGTGGAGCGGCGGCGACGCCCTGCCCGAGGTTGCGGCGAAGAAGACGGCCGCTGATGTCCGTCATGAGACGGCGGAGGAGAAGTCCACGCGGCGCGAGCGCGAAGCGAACGCCATGAAGACCTACGTCGAGTGGCAGCGCACCGAAGTGCCCAAGCGCCTCGCGGAGTCGAGTGTCCGGTGGGCCGAGGAGCGCAAGGAGAAGGAAGACAAGGAGATCCGCCGTCGGGTTAGTCAGTCGCTGCCCCCGCAGCTGACCGAGGCCCAGCAGATCCGGGCCTGGGCCAAGGAGCACGGCTACACGATCAGCAATCGGGGTGTGATCCCTGGGGCCGTACGCGAGGCATACCTCCGCGCCCACGCCGGGCAGGGCGAGCTCGACCTGGACGTGGCCTCGTGACCCCAGAGCCAGACCTGATCTGCGTCGTCTGCTTCGAAGACCTTGACACGACGGATGTGCCTTACGGCGACTGCCCGGTGTGCGGCCAGTACGTCTGTGAGCACTGCGAGGCCGGATACGACCCCACCACCGGGCAGTTCGTCTGTCCCGACCACGCGAGCGACCCCCTTGCCGCTCGCTGCACTGAATAAGAGGACCACCATGTTCGACACCATGCGGTACGGGCCCATCGGCGACGCGGTCGACGCGATCATGCCGCAGACCGAAGCGGACCCCATAGGCATCTACGCCTCCACCCTCAGCCTTTTCTCAGCAGCGATCAACGGGCTCGTCCGTACCGAAAGCGGACGGCCCATCTGCGTCTGGACTGTGCTCGCCGGCCGCTCCGGTATCGGGTGCAAGGGGACCGCCTACCGGGCCTCAAGGGCCCTGCTCGGCCCCCACTTCCAGGGCTTCTTCTCCACACGGATTCTGAACGGCATCACGTCCGGACCCTCTCTGGTCGCCAACCTCCAAGGCATCGAGCTGGCGTCGATGGGTAGCGAAGGCGGCCCTGACGGGCGAGCCCTCATCGTGGAGGAGGAATGGGCAGAAGTCCTCAAGCTCGCGAAGAGGTGCCCCACCTTCGACCAGAAGCTCCGCACGGCCTGGGACGGCAACGAGATCTCCAACCGGACCAAGGGCAAGGACGGAACGGGGGATGTGCAGAAGGTCGAAGCACCTCTGCTCGGTTTCACCGTCCACGTGACACCTGGTGAGTGGCAGAAGCACGTCAGCAGCAGCGCTGCGCTGGGCGGCTCGTACAACCGCCTGCTCCCTGTCCTGGTGGAGCAGAGCAAGATGCTGCCCTACGGCAAGCGGACTCCGATCCGTGCCGACAAGCGACTTGCCGAGGCATACAGGTGGGCGAAGGCCAAGCCGCGCGAGATCGCTCTTGCCAAGGAGGCCCACAAGGCCTATGACGAGATCCGGGCGTACATGATCGGCAAGATGGCCGGTACGCCGGAGCACGTCGGGGTGTACTTCGAGCGCACCGCCGAGCAGGTGCTCCGCGTGGCGGCCGTCCTCGCGGCCTCGGAGATGAAGACGCGCATCTCGAAGAAGGCCCTCATGGCGGCCTGGCAGTTCGTGCAGTACTCGATCAACTCGGTCGAGAAGCTGGTCACCGAGAACCAAAGCGGCACTCAGAGCAAGGTCAAGAGCCTTCCCGACGTAATCCGCGAAACCCTCAAGCGCCACGGCGGCGAGGCTACGTCCACCCTGCTGCTCCGCTCGCTCCAAGCCCGGACGAATGCTCAGGGGCTGCGCGAGACAGTCGACCAGCTCGATGACGTCGAGTATTTCAAGGGCAAGTCGTCGACAGCGGGGGCGAAGCCGATCATCTATCGCCTGATCGCAGATGGAGCCGAGAAGCAGCAAGAGGGCGAGCCGGACGAGCCTCCCGTACTCAAGCTGGTCGAACACGAGAAGGCACCGGTCACCAAGCGGAAGCCCGCCCCTCGGCGCGCCAGCGCGCAGAAGGTTGTCATTCCGCAGCCGCAGCCGCAGCCGCAGCCGCAGCCGCAGCCGCAGCCGCAGCCGCAGCCGCAGCAGGCGGCGCCAGCCCCCAGTAACCCGTTCGCTGCATGCCTGTGAGACACCAGATCCGGAGGCGGCCCGAGGGCCGCCTCCAGTGTCTTCACTGCCGGGCTGTCTTCGTTACCCCCGAGGCAGCCCGGCAGTCCACCTTTGACTGTCCCGGAGAGGCCTTGGCCCACGGACTCACCCGCGAGCACCGCGTCTTCCCCCGATCCGGAGACCGGTCCTGTGGGAGTTGGGGCTGCGACGAGCCCGACCCCAGCCACTACCACGGCCCCGATCCGTACTGCGACGTACCGAACTGCCGCTACTGCATGCACGACTGTGACTGCGCTGCTTGTACCGGCGTCCTGAACGTCCGGCACCTGGCCATTCTCAACGACATCCCCGAGCACGAGCTGAACCAGACACCCCGACGAAAGAGAGCACGCATGAAGGACCAGCTCGCCGAGCTGCGAGTCAACGATTACATCCGGGCTGAAGGAGTCGACACCCGCGGGCACGGAGTGGTTCGCACTGGCCACCTCCTGGCCCAGCCCAAGGAGGTCACGGCCCAACGCAACGGCACGCGCACCAAGGGCTGGCGTCTGTTCGTCGGCGCGGCTGGTACGAGCATCGACCAGCGCTCAACCTGGGTCACCCTATTTCCCGGGGCTGGCGCCATCGAGCGCGCGAGACAGCCCGAGGTCGGCGAGTGGCAACAGACCCAGCTCGGCAAGATCCCCGGAATGCGCACCTCGCCGGACGTGAATGTGCGGGTGCTCTACGGCGGGAAGGGAGGCAAGAGGTCAAAGGAGCCGACGCAGAGCACGCTTGCCCGCCTCGTACATAACCCTGACGAGCACCGATACGAAGTACGAGACGCCCAGACCGGAGAGACGCTGCTGTGCCCGTCATGGCAGACCGCGATCTGGTGGGCCACTGCCCCGCCAGCCGCCATGGACGGCGAGTCTGCTGGGCAAGGGCAGGCACCAAGCTCCGCTGCTCAGTTGTCGGTGGTCGCCGATACGCTTCCCGAGGAGGATGACGGCCTGGGGAGGCCGATCCAGCACGTGGCCACGGGCGAAGTTGTCGGGTACCTGCGTGAACCTCACGACGGTGAGTCCTGGAAGTGGACTCCGATCGAGAAAGTGAAACAGTGATGAGCAGCGGCATCAGGGGCGACGAATGACCGAGACGTTCGACCTGGCATGCATCAACGCTCACCATGGCGGTTGCGCCGGTGAGGTCATCTTCCGCGAGCCTCCGACGGGGCGGGGGCCAGCAGTCCTGAGGTGCGACCAGCACATGGCCATGGCCCGAGCGAGGGCCGAGAAGCGTCCGACTGACGGGGGGACCAGTGCAGATTGAGATTGAGAAGACCGAAAGTTGGGGGACGTGGGCCGTCATGATCGACGGCAAGGAGGCCGGCAAAGTGCGCCTCAACGTCCCGAGGGGCAAGTTCGAGGTCACCATCGACACAGCACTCGGGTACGGCAAAGTCGTACAGAAGGCGGTCGATGAGGCCAAGCAGCTAAGCACCGTGGAAGACATCGAGCGCGCCATCGAGCGAGGGTATGCCGAGCACCTGAAGGTGCTGGAGCGGCTTAAAGTCGTCGAGCGTGAGGGCAGGCCGAGGTTCGTGAGTACCCCGATGGGCGGCCAACCGAAGTAGCGCCTTCGGAGATGCCAGAGACACAGCCCTGCACGTAAACGTGCAGGGCAGGGCCGCCGCTGCCTTAGACGGGGGACTCTGCGATCAGCGGCGGCCGCAAAATGATCTTCACAGGGGTGTACGGCAGAGACAAGGAAACGCATGCGAGTCACGGACTAAACAGGCCCTTGGTCCTGATTTTGCTGCGGTTCTTCGCCATCAGCCGGAGCAGTACGTATGCCTCACCGCGCGAGGTCGCGCTCGCGCTGGGCGAGCTGCATGTGGATCGCGGCCAGCTCGTCGAGCGGCGAGGTCTGGCGGAGCGCCTCGCTGGTCTTGTTGTTCTCGACCCGCTGGGCCACTTCACCGGCTCCGAGCAGTGCTGCGGCGACAGCAGCCAGGGCGTACCAGTCGATCCCCGGCCAGCGGGCGACGAGCAGTGGGGTAAGCGCTGCGAGCGCCGCGACGATACGGACAGAGTGGGTGCGCAGGAATTCCATGAGTGCTCCTTACTTGGCCTCGGGGCCCGAGGCAGTGGCGGTGGGCGTGGGCCCGGTAGTTGGGGGCTTGGGCGGCTTCGGGGGTTCGCTCGGCTTCACCGGCTTCGGTACGTCGGCCGGCCCGGTCGTCGGCTGTGGGATCAGCTTTGGGGCGCCGCAGCATGGGCAGGAGCAGTGACACTGCACGACCGTGGCAGCGGGCTTGCGGTGCTTGCCCACCGTGGCCTTCGCGGTCTTGGCCGTGGTGATGGCCTTGCGCGCGGCGTGGCGCGGGGCGGTGGCACGGGAGGCGGCTTCCTGTGCCGATGTCGAGCCGGTGACACGGATCTTCTGACCGGCCTGAATGACGTTCGGGTCGGTGATCTGCGGGTTGCGTGCGAGCAGGGCGGAGAGCGACTGCTCGAAGCTGCGTGCGATGCCACTGAGGCTGTCGCCGGACCGCACGGTATAGAAGTCGCCGTTCGTCGCCGGACGCTGTGGCGGCATCGGTTTGCTCGGCTCCGGCGTCGGCTTCGCCGGGGGAGTGGTCGGCTTGTCCGGGGCCGGCTTGGCAGGCACGCTGATTTCCTGGCCTTCGTCGACCTGGTCGGGGTCCCTGATCTGGGGGTTGGCCGCGAGGAGGGCCGCCAGGGATACGCCCAGCAGTGCGGCGATGCCGCCAAGGGTCTGCCCGGCCTTGATCCGGTACTTGCCCGTGGAGCCGCCCGAGCTGGTGGCCGGCGAGGACGCCGATGCCGCGTAGGTGTAGCCCGCGAGACCCTTCTTGGACGGGTCCGCGGTGGTGATGCCTTCCACGTAGGCGGGGTATCCGTAGCCGTGGACGTAAGAGTCGCGTCGAAGGCGCTGCCGACGCATCACCTTGTTGCCGTTGGCGTCGTTGGTGAGGGAGGTATTGCCTTCCACGGTGTAGATGTACGTCTCGTCGTACGCGTAACAAATACCCGTGTGCGTGCTGCCCGAAGTGCCGTAGATGCACATGGCACCGATGGCCGGGTACGCGCTCCAGCGGCCTCGCTGCTTGAACCACTCCATCGCGGTGTAGACACTCGCGGTACGCGGAAAGAGACCGGCCACGCCGGCCTTCATCGCGACCCAGGAAACCCAAGTCGCGCACCACGGCTGGTAGTTGGACCACTCAAGGCCAGGAACCTGCCCCGAGTATTTCTGGTGGCCCGAGGGGCGCTCACCCGGAGCGCGCTCCGCCTGGTAGCCCACCTCCCCGAAAGCTATGGATAGAACATTGGAAACCTGACTCATAGGCCGCCTCCAAAAGGGCATGAAAAAGGGCTGGCCGAAGCCAGCCCGCGAATAGTTAATTCATTCAGTTGGTGCGTTGCAGCGCGGCCAGACGCGATGGGTCCAGGGTCGTCAGCACCTCGATAAGCCGCTGGTTCTCCCGCTCAATGCTCGTCAGGCGCTGCTTGATCTCGGTGAGGTCGTCCTGGAGGCGGTCGGCGCGGGCCTTCTGAGCCTCGGCCTCACCGCGCCACACTTCCGCGGTCTTGGCTTCGTTCGTGGCTCTCAGGACGACGTAGCCGCCCAGCACGGTGGCCGCGATGCCGACGAGTCCGAAGATGTCGAGTATGAGAGTTGGGCTGCTCATAGGCGGCTCGCAGTCGTGTGGTTTCTAGTGGTCTTCAGCCTTGAAGCCCGTACATATCCTTGAAGTTAATGCCGTCCGGGATGGCACCTCTCCACTCCAGGTTGAACCAGGAACCGTTATTCGCCTGACTGGTGTTGAATAGCTCGGCATCTGTGCCGGCCGAAACGTAAAACTGGGTGCGAACAATGTCCCCCTTCTCGAAGGGAAGAATTGTGTGAATAGACGTTGATGCGCTGTAGGCGCCCTGGGGTTGGAAGTTGAGACCGGATACTCCGAGTCCTTTGGTGTCATTGCGTACGTAGCACCAAAAGTTGCCCCACTTTGCTGCGAGGCCGGATATCCTCAGGTCTACTGCGTAGATGCCGTCAAGTGGGACCTTGAATTCACTGATGTTTTCGGTGCGGTCGCTCCAATTGTTGGGTGAAACCAGCCACCCCCAAGTGACTTCGGAGATTCTCCCTCCTGTGACATGCTGCGGAATTCCACGAGTGATCGCCTTCATGAACGGCGGGTTAAAGGCGAACTGGAAGGCGTTGTGAACTTGCTCGTTCATTTTGTCGGCTGTGACCACTTCACGCGTGGACCACTTCTCTAGCGCAGGAAATTTCACGCTAACCTCCTATTCGGGAATAGTGGGGTGCCCAAGAGGCGTCACTGAAGGCAGGTAGTGGATCCAAGGGCAGAGGCGGTAGCGTCACCGAGAATCCAGGTCGGCTTCCCGTCGCTCTTACCGGGGATGGTTACGAGGTACATGGCCGCGGCATCGACGGACGTGTTGAGCTGGAGACTGCCGAGCGAGGCGCCAGCCCCTGGTGTGTCAGCCGCGAAGGCACTGATCTCGTATGAGCCGAAGCGGCCCACCACGGCGTCACGGGGGAGAACGCCCTCGGGCCAGGAGTAGCTCGATACCTGCCGGGACACCGCGAGTGCAACGAAGACGGAGGTGAAGTCCCGAGACGGCATGAGGGGCACTTTGTCGACCGCTTTGTACAACTGCATGTCGCTGACCGGGGTGACGGACTGGTTCGTGACGTCGCCGTTGCGGTAGAGCAGGTTCATGCACGCTGCCTGCGGGGAGTCGCCGAGGTCCCACACCACATCGCCCTCCCGCCCGGTGTAAGGCCAGCAGGCCGCTGCGAAGGACATCTCGTCATTGGGCGACAAGACGACCTGAGGGAGGTATCCCGCCGGGGACACGAGCTTGGCGAAGCCCTTCATGTTCGCGCAGATTGAGACGACGAAATCGCCGACACGAACTCCGTCCGGAACGGGTAGGCCGACAAAGCGGGCTTCCTTATAATTGGCCCTGTTCGAGCCGGTGAACGCGGCGAACTCGCGGGCTGGCAGAGCGGCCGACATCCAGCCCTGGCCGTCCCAGTACAACGGCGGCTTAGAGACCCAGGCTTTCCCGTCCCAGACCTTCGAGGTCTGGTCCACCCAGGTCGCCCCGTCCCAGACCTTGATCTGGTTAGCCATACTGCACCCACACATCCCCGGGCCTGAGCTGGCTGGTGGGCGGCAGAGCGGATGCCGGACCGGAGAACAGGCGCGCGGTCCCGATGTTCGGAGCGATCACGTTGCCGTCCGACTGCACTGACCCCGCGATGAGCACGTTGCCCGACTTGCGGACGCGGAAGACGGAGGCCGTGCCGTCAGCGCCGCCCTGCACGAGGATCGCGTTCGTCGAGTCCGACCCGTTCTTCGTCTGGACGACGAGGCCCGCGTTGTTCGTGAAGGGCTGGATGTACAGGCACCCGTTACTCCTGAGCTGCGAACCGACCTGCCCCTCCCGGGTCAAGCGGATCACGTCACTGGTGCCGTCTGCGGCTTCGACGGTGAGCCACGCATCGCCGCCGGGCATGGTTGCAACGTCGTTCCTGCCGGTGCGGCCCACGGCGGCCTCGAACTTCCTGTCCGCATAGTCGCGATCCCGATGCGGGTCCGTGTCGGTGGCGTGCTTCGCGATCCGCGTGGACAGGCTCATCTGAATGAGTTCGACCCGCTTGCCCACCGTGCCGGCCTTCGCCCACAGGCGCTCAACCCCCGGGGGACCCAGGAACCTTGGGATGTAGCCGTACTCATCTGCGGTCAGCGTCGACTGCTCGATCTGGGAGCCGTTCTCGACGTCCACCAGGTCCATGACCCGCGAGGAGGTGTCGCTCGGGCCGTCCCAGATGGTGACGGGGGCACCCGCGACGCGTTTGCCGTCCGCGTCTTCGGCGACATCGGAGGTGCCTCCGCCGAACAGATAGCGGTCAGTCATCCATGATTCCTTCCTACTCGTTGAAAGCGTTGGTTTCGTAGGTGCCTGAGACGACGATCGAGGTCTGGGACGGGAAGACGGTCAGGTAGTCGAGCCCCTCGCTCAGGTAGTTCTGGCTCGGGTACGTCATGCGGACGGTTTTGCCCTTGTTGCCGCCGTTGGCCATGCCGGTGATCGATACGTAGTTGGGCAGGCCGCCTCGATACCCGGAGTTGAGCATGTAGCCCGCGAAGGACTGGCCGATCACCCCGTTGAGGTTCTGCGGCAGGGTGAAAGAGAGCGCGCCGTCCCTGGCCTTGATGTCGGTGTTCGATGCGTTCTGGAAGTCGATGCTGAACCAGCACAGGTTCGGGGCGGCCCAGCGCCAACGCCCCCGCAGCGACAAGCCCTTCGGCAGGCTCGCAGCGTTGACCAGCTCGGGGGCGTAGTTCAGAGACCGTCCGAGGGTGCGGGCGATCGCCAAGCCGTCGCGACCCTTGTAGAGCTCCTCCTGGACGTGGCGGGCGTCGCTGTCGAGGTCGAGGGCGAAGGAGCCCTGGGGAAGAAAACGCGTCGAGTCGTCGGCCCACCACGGGTAGGCGACCCGGGGCGGGGCGTCGAAGGGGGCACGGTCGTAGAGCTGAGGGGTGCCGTTGTTCCTCGGGACGAAGACCTCCCAGATGACCATCTCCCACTGGCCGCCCGGCTCTTGGAGCGGCTGCGGCGGGGCGGGGTTCGAGCTGGGCTGGCTCTGGCGGATGTCCATGTTCACGGACCCCTTGGTGTGGTCCACGCGAATCACCACCACGTCGCGCCGGTCCTTGGCCGCGTCGAAGTTAGGGCCGATCTGGAACTGTGCGGTTCCGTCCAACCGGTAGAAGAAGCCGCCGACCCAGGCTTCACCCGCTGCCACTTCGAGGGTGCGGGTGTTGGGGAGGATCCGGGCATAGAATGGAAGGCTGGTAGCATCGGGGGCGGAGGCGGTGATCCGGGCCGCCACACGGTCCCCGCCCCACATGGTGGCCATGCGCTGCCAGTCCACCTGACTCACACCCTGGCGGCCTCCCGTGCCACCGTCCTTCTCGAAGGGGAAACTTATCTCCGCCACGGGATCACATCCTTGATTCCAGCTTGCGCAGCTTCTCGCGCATTTCGGATACCTGCTTGTACAAGTTCAGCGGCTCACCGGTCCCTTGCTCGCCGATCTTCGCGGTGACGGTTTCCACCCGCCCGCCGTCTTCGACCGTGATGCTGACTTCTCGGACAACGTCTTCGTAGACCTCGCCATCGATGTCCACAGACACCTTGTCGCCGATGAAATAATGAATTCCAAACCGGCATTGAGGCGTCTCGACGGGATACACCTGGAAATTGCCGTTCTTCGATGATTCATTCAATACGGCGTCCGCGGCCGTCTTCATCGCGTCCAGGTAGACCTTCAGCGCTTCGGCCTCGTCTTTGGCGCCGGGCGGCAGGGAGAAGGCGCCCTCCTTGGGCTTGTTGAGGGTCGGCTTGCCGCTGGCATCGGTCTTCAGCGGGATGTCGCGCCGGTCGATGAACTGCTCGGCCACCAGGCCCCATTCGCGCTCGTCGTCGGTCAGGCCGTCGGGGCCGTAGCCGGACTCCGGGTACTGGCGGATGAAGCGGTCCTTGCCCTCACCCTGTGCTGCGACGATGGCCCGCGTCACGCGCGGCGCCGTCAGGGTGGCGACGTATTCGCGGAGGTTCCCCAGCTCGGGGGAGAAGCGCACGCTGCGGGTCCTGTCCTGCGGGAGGAACGTGGTGAGCTTGATCTTCTTGTCGTCGGGGCTCCACAGGAAGCGGTAGCCGAACCCGCCCTCCTTGGTCCACTTCTCAGCGAGACTGCCGAGGTTGTCGTAGCGGACCGTGCCGGCCACCTTGGCGCCGATCCTCGGCGGCACACCGGGACGATCAGCAGCGGGAGACGGGAGCAGGGTGACACCGGGAGCCTTCCGGCCGAGCAGGCCGCGGGCCCCGAACGCCATATCCATCTCGACCCACAAGGCTTGGCCGGCTTCCCCGCCGACCGGTCGCGCATCGCGGTCGCGGTCCCTCCACTGTTCGCTCGCGGGGTAGACACTCATGGCGTCCGTGCCCCATGCCCGGACGCCGGGAAAGGCGAGGTACTGGTAGGGGAGCTTGTTGTCGCACTTGCCGCCGACGTACACCGAGCCCTCGCCCGTGTGCTGATCGACGGTCCAGTAGCGCTGGAACTGCTCGATCTGGCCCGAGAAGATCGGTTCGTCTTCACGGCCGTCCAGCCAGACAGCGATCCCGCCGCCCTTCTCCAGGAGATCGGCCTGCCTGGTCTTGTCCTTGACGAGGAGCTGCCACGTGCCCTGCTGGTTGTAGCGGATGATCAGATCCAGTTTGATCCAGGTGTCCAGCTCTCCGATCCGATGAATGAGGCCGTCCTCGTCGGGACGGCCGCGGACCTCTATTCGGTACCCCAAGGGAGCCTCCTAAGGGCGTGCGAACTTTAATTCGTTTGGGTGGACAGGCGGAGTGCCCGCCCTCCCCTGTCAACGTCTTGTGCTTGATTGGCAGCCATGAGTGCAGACCTGTTTAAGAAGGCCATCCAGACGGCCGAAGAAGAAACCAAGAAGGCCTGGGAAGGCTTCCAGAAGCATCTGGTCGACAAGTACGAGGGCAAAATGGGGGAGCACGGAACCAAGCTGGGAGAGGTTCTCGCACAGGTGATGGTGCGATCCGACGTCCCAGTTGACCTGAGGGTGCAAACTCAGAAGCTGCACCCAGAGGTTGAAAAGGAGAGCAAAGAGCTATCTGACTTCCTGAAAGCAGCGGAGAGGTGACTCCTTAGTAGGTCTCGTAGCGGGGGGCGATCGTCATGCGCAATGAAGCGTTGGTGCTGCCGGGAACCAGCTCGATGCCGATCTCTGATCTGCCCGCAGGCAGCGGCCACAGTGAGGGGCCGTTGTCGAGCATCGGCCAGTAGTTCTTGCCCGTGCCGTCCAGCACGGTCTTGTGGCCGGGGCGTGTATCGACCTTGAGAGTGGTACCGCTGGGTACCGCGTCCTGGGTCTTGCCGTCGATGCCGAACGAGCGCTCTCCGCAAGTGAGCCGGAACCGCCTCACGGGGCCCGCGATCTCCCAGGTGGGCCACGCGTCTACGTCGCCGGGGTTGGTCACGGGGAAGTCGCTGCGCGATACGAGCCCCTGGCTGATCGAGAGAGGGAAGAGGGACTTCGCGGGCCTTAGGAACGAGGAGCCCCGGCCGAACGTCCATTCCGCCACGTGGACGTCATCGCCGTAGTACCAAGGGTCCATCGCGGTGAGCTGAACGCCGTAGCGGATCCATCGGAAGCCGCTGCTGTCCTCTGCTTCGCTGCCTTCCAGGCCGCCCTTGTACCAGCACGTCAGATACCGGGGAGGCTGGCCGGACTCCTGGATGCGCAGCACGCAGGGTCCGTTGTCCGGGTTGAGGGTGCGGATCAGCTTCCGCTTCAGCTGCCGGACGGTGTAGCGGTCGATGCCGTACAGGAACAGCGGGATCATGATCTCCCGCGCTGCGGCCCGGGTGGAGCGGTACATCGAGCCCGCAAGGTTCGGGCTGGTGTCGGAACGGATTTCCATCGGGGGCATGTCGAGGCCGGTGGCGCCGGCCTGCATGAAGATGGCAGGCCAGTGACGCCCCCCGAAACCGGTGAGGGGGATCTCCTCCCCCTCACCGGCACTGCCCGTGATCGATACGTAGGTGTGCCCCCACTTCCTCGGAACTGGGGGACTGGGCCGACTCTCCGGAGGTATCTCCGGGAGAAAGTCCCATGACGCCGGAATTGGCACTGCTCACTCCTCTCGATCACATGGCGTACATCGCCTCCACGTACTGGAGGCCGCGAATCACGGCCTGGGTCGTGTCCTCGGCCTTGGCTTCGTGAATGTGGATCTCGTAGCGAGGGCCGAACAGATCGCGGGTTTCACCCGCGTTGTACACCCGCTCCCCGCCCCGGAAATCGACCAGCTCCGGGCCGCGCTCGCCGACCAGGGCCAGGCCCGGCGAGGCGGAGGTGGTGCCGGTCCAGTAGCCCGCGGTGCCTGACAGCGCCCGACGCCAGCCGTCGCCGTACCGGTCGATCGCGTAGTTCACACCCGCGTAGATCGACGCCAACGGGTCCAACTGGCCAAGGGACTTGTACGGCCCCGCGTACGCGTTGAATGTCCCGAGGATCGTCTGGAGCAGGCCCTTGGACGGGTGGCCGGCCTTCGCGTTGGAGTCCCAGTTGTTGACCGCGTTCGGGTTGCCTCCGGACTCGACTCCGATCCGGTGAAGGATCAGACCGACGTCCTTGGAGGAGATGCCTCCCTTGCCGTTCAGCTCTCTGATGACCCGCTCGACGAGCGGACGCCACCGGGTGATGGAGTCGCCTGTGGGCATGTCGTAGTCGCCGACACCCTCAGACAGAGCGGCCAGAGAGCCCGGCCACGGATTGAGGACAGGGCCGTTGCCGGTGCCGGGTGCACCACCACGAGGGCGAAGTGCGCCATCGGCGCGGTTGCCGTAGCCGAGCTGACGCCGCAGGCTGCGGGACTCGTTACCGCCGACGGTCTCCAGGGAGTTGCCCTGCTTGCCCGTGGCGATATTGATGTGGCCCCAGTTACCGGGCCCGTAGCCCTGGTAGACCATGAGGTCACCAGCACGAGCCTCGCCGGCCGGCACGCGGGCCATCTTCGAGACCCAGGTGGAGACCGCAGGCCAGCGGTTGTCCGGCGTCCCCGTGGGGGACCCGCCGTAGGCTGCGGTCGCCCCCGCGTGGTCCACCACCCACGAGACGAAGTCGGCACACCACGACTCGTATGAGCCGCCGATGTACTTCCGGCCGGAGAGGTCCCCGGTCTTCGCCTCCTGGAGGGCGAGCTTGACGACCTGGCTGCCTCCGCCGCCCGTGTGGTCATCGGCCCACTTGCCCCACTGGGCGAGCCACCCCTCGGCTTTGCCGAACGCTCCCGCGTTGAGCTTGCCCACCTCACCGAACTTCGAGGCGATGGACTTGAGCTGCGGAGTGATGGCCGCATCCCAACCCTTGTGGACAGCTTCCTCGTAGCCCTCGTACGGATCGTCCTTGTGCTTGCGCACCCAGGAACCACCGTCACCGACGATGCCGCCGTCCGCGAAGGCGTTCCCGCCCCGCCGAGCTGCCGCGTTCCAGTGCAGAATCGTTTCTGCGCCGAGGGCGCGTACGACCTCCGGGCGAAGGATTCCCTCCCCGGGACTGAGCACGGCAGGGACCGAGTCCACTCCCGGCTGATAACCGGGGACGATGCCCCCGGCCGCGTAGGCGAGCATGCGAAGCGGAGCCTTGGTATCTGCCAGCTTCGCCATCTCCGACAGCATCGGCACCACGCCAGCGTTGTACGGCCCGGAGAGTGTGCTCCTCGTCGAAGAGTCCACGTACGACATGGCCGTACGCCAGGTGCTCTCGATCGTCTGGCCTGTCTGCCGGAAGAAGCCCGACAGCCCCGAGAGCCCGGACCGCAGTTGAGTGAATGAATCATTCACTCGGCCGGCCGCGGATCCAGTGCTGCTCTGGATGTCGGACCACGAGCTCCGGTTCGTGGACTGGAACTGCCGGGTTGCTTGCGTCAGAGGCCCCGTCAGGAAGTTCCCCTGACGCTGGTAGGCCGGGACGAGCTGCCCGTCCACTGCGGCCGTGACCCGCTGGGTGATCTGCGCCCAGGACGTGTCAGAAGCTCCGCGGAGCTGCTGCATCGAGAACTCGATCGACGCCACAGCCGCGACGATGCGCTTGGCGGCCTCTTCGAACGCCGTGGCGTCGGGGGCAGCGACGGCGGCGGTCACGCCGCCCTGGGCCGTGTCCGGCAGTGAACCGGACTTCGCTCCGGCATTGAGACGCCGAATTGCTGCGTGCCCCAACAGACGTGCCGCTTCTGGGCGGAGAACTGCTTCTCCCGGAGAAAGAACTGCCCGGACGCTGTCGTTGCCCGGAGAGTATCCGGGAACAATCCCGCCGTCCGCGAAGGCGAATAGCCCCTTGGTGTTCGGCATCAATTCGGCCACGCGGCCGATGAATGAATCGAATACCTCCGACGCGTACTCGGACGGGTTTGACCAGATCTCCTTCAGTAGAGCGACCATTTCGCGGACTTGATCGACCATGCCCGTGAACATTTCCTTCACGGACTTGAAAGCGCCCTCGAAGAATCCGATGGGATCGGATATTGCGTCGACCAGGGCGCCAATAATCTCGGCACCGGAGTCCCAGACGTTCGAGACCAGGTCCTTGAGGATCTGCGGAATGGATTTGACCAGGTCGGTTCCGAACTGGAGCCCACGCTGGGCGATGTTCCCTTCGCCCTTCCAGATGTCATCCCAAAAGAGCTGGCCGGCGGTCGGCGCGATGCCGCCCGCGGCGATGCCGATCAGATTGCCAATACCTGTCGGTGCCTTGGTCAGAAAGTCCGGAACCCTGTCCAGCACGAAGGTCTTGAGTCGGCCGAAGCGGTCGTTCACGAGTCGGCCGGATGTGTCGCCGCCTGCCTGGGCACCCCAGTGCCGGACGGCGGAGCCGGTGGTGCCGCCGATACCTGCCCCGGCGGACGCCATGCTGATACCGCCGCTGAAAGCCCCGATTCCGGGGCCTACGTTGACGATGTCGTACAGCTCTTCCAGGACGGACAGCGGCCACGTCCCGGTTTTCGAAGAGCCTTTACCTGCCGTCCCCTTCGCGTGGCGTGTAATGCGGCCACGAGCTGCTGCGGCGTTCCAACTGTTGATGGTGTCGGAGCCCAGGGCGGACGCGACTTCCGGCCGCAGTACTGCTTCGCCAGGGGAGAGGATCGCGTGATAGTTGTCGACGCCGGGCGCGTAGCCCGGCACGATCCCGCCCAGGGCGTGCTTCTTACCGCCGCTCTTGCCCTTTCCCTTGCCGTCGCCGCCACCGAAACCGGTGAGGACGTTGACGTCGGTGATCTTCCCTTCCAGGCGCCCGGCCTTGTCTGCCGCCTTCTCCAGGGCATCGGCCAGCGTCCGCACTCGCCCTGTGACCTGGCCGAGCCCACGGCCGTTGACGTCGATGACCTTCGAGTTGAGGTTCTTCGCCTCGGTGTAGGACCCCTTGATCGCGGGGGAGAGGTTGGATCCGAAGCGAGTCCGGAGCTGGGCAAGCGACCGGTCGTTAAGTTCGCCGACGGCGCCGGACACGTCCCGGACCCGCTGCTTGGCGGTGTCGGCCTTGTCCTTCAAGTACTCAACCTGCTGGCGCACCATGCCCAGCCGCGCGTCATTGAGCTCACGCACGGCCGCGTGGACCTGCTTCACCTGCTGCTCGACAGAGTTGGCAGCGCCCTCGAAGGTACGGAACTTGCCGCCGATCGTGCCCAGGTCGGCCTGGTCCAACTGGCCCACCGAGCGTCGGGCGCTGTCGATCCGCTGGTCAGCGTCGCGGGCAGCGGCCTTCACGGTGGCGCCGGCCTCCCCGCCCAGTGATTCGGCGAGGTTAGTCAGCTTCAATTCATTCAGGGCGCGGATGGCAGCCTTGATCGTCTCGATCTTCTGGTCAACCTCACGCAACGCGCGTTCCGCGGCTGACGTGTCGAGCTGTACCGATTCGGCTCGGCTGTCCTGGCCACGAGCACGATCCACCATCCGCCGACCGACCGAGCGGTCATCCCCATCGTGGGACTCGGCCCGTCGTTCGCGGTACGCCTGGCGGAAGTTGCCCTGCCCGGCCGTCACTCCGGCCAGGAACTGATTCCCGGTCCGGTATGCACCCCGAACTCCCTTGGCAATGCCTCCGCCTGCCTTGAGCAGCGGCGTGAAGGACTTGCCCATCTTGCCGATGATCTTCGTTGCCAGACCGACGGCTATGGCCAGGGGGCCGAGTACCGCGGCGACCTTGACGGCCTTGGCCACCAAGTCCTTCAACCACGGGTGGTCATTAAGGAACCCTTCGGCCTTCTCGACGCCCGTCAGGAGAAGCCCCAGCGCGCGCACGAACTGGCCCAGAAGGCCTCCGGTCAGCTCCTGGAACCCAGGGTCCTTAAGGAGGTCACCGAGCCGATCGATGAGACTGCGGACCGTTTCGCCCAGCTCGGTCCACTCGAATCGGCCGGTCTCCGAATTAAAGTCGCCGAATTGCTTACCGAAGCTAAGCTGCGCTTGTTCCTTTACGGATTGGAGCTTGCCGCCGATCGACTCGGACCCCATCGTCGCCGCCGTGCCCTTGACGTTCTTGCGCGTGTCGTACGCCTTAAGGAAGTTTGCGAAGAACTGCTTGGAGGAGACACCTTCGCCCTTTTCCTGAACCTTCTTCAGGAACTCTTTGGCCTCGGTGTCCTCATCGCTATTTCCGGACGTCTTGAACCCGGCCATCTTCGCCAGCTCATTGATCGGGATGCCCGTACCGCGTGAAAACTGCTTCAAGCTCCGGGTATTGAGCTTGGACATGTCCATCATCATGTCCGCGCTGTACATGGCGCCCTTGACCCGCTCAGGGTCCAGAACGCCGTACGAAGCGGCGAAGTCAGCGATACCCCGAATCAGCTTTTCGGACTTCTTCAGGGACACACCCGTCGAGTCACCGTACGACTGAAAATTCCTAGCGAGCTGCTGAAATTTGTCCGTCATGTCTTCCAGGCTGAACGGCGTTTTTACCGCGAATTCCTGGATGGACTTGACGCCCTTCATGACGTCCTTGTTGTCGAACCCAGCTCGCTCCAGACCGCGGGATGCGAGGAACTGCATGTCGGCACTCTTCGTGCCGATCTTCGTCATGTAGCCAGCCGCGAGCGCCAGCGGTGCCACGAGGTTCTGCGTGATCGACCGGCCGACTTGCTCCAAGTTCGTACCGAACGTCTCCGTGCCCTGGGACAGGGACTTCCACTGATCGGCCGCGCTCTTGGTGCTGCCACGGTGCTCGGCCATGAAGGCCCGGAGCTGGCGCTGATTCGCGGTAATGGTGTTGGCGTACTCGCGCCGCTGTACGGCCAGGTCCCGCAGCTCGTTCTGTAGGGCGCTGGTGCGCGCCTGGATCGCGAGACGCTCCTCGGCGAGGCGCTGACGGGTGGCGAGCTGGACCTCGCGCTCTGCTGCTGCCTGCTGGGCGGCGGCCTGGCGGGCGGCGGCGATCTGCTCCCGCTTGACCTCCGCGATCTCGCGGGCGAGGGCACGCTCCTCGGTTCGCTCGGCGGCGATGCGGCGGCGGGTCTCCACCTGCGCCTCGCGCTGTGCCGCCTTCTGCTGGGCGGCGGCCTGGCGGGCGGCGGCGATCTGCTCCCGCTTGACCTCCGCGATCTCGCGGGCGAGGGCACGCTCCTCGGTTCGCTCGGCGG